>CAZNWX010000107.1:0-7005 GCA_964576415.1 uncultured Magnetovibrio sp.
CCGCCCATGGCACCATCGACACCCCCGCCTTCATGCCCGTGGGCACGGCGGCCACGGTTAAGGCAATGACACCCGAGGCCGTGCGCGAAACCGGCGCGCAGATCATCCTTAGCAACACCTATCATCTGATGCTGCGTCCGGGCGCTGAACGGGTGGAGCGTTTCGGCGGCCTGCACAAATTCATGAACTGGCCAGGGCCGATTCTGACCGATTCGGGCGGTTTTCAGATCATGTCCTTGGCCGAACTCCGCAAACTTGACGAGGACGGTGTGACCTTCCGCTCCCACGTGGATGGCACGCACCACAAGCTGACACCCGAGTGCTCGGTCCAGATTCAGCACATGCTGGATTCCAACATCACCATGGTGCTGGACGAATGTACGCCCTTCCCGGCGACGGAAGAGGAAGCGGCAACGTCCATGCAACTTTCCATGCGCTGGGCGGAGCGCTGCTGGACCGCGTTCCAGCGCCGCGAGGGCTATGGGCTCTTCGGTATTGTTCAAGGCGGCATCTACGCCGATCTCCGCGAACAATCGGCAAAGGCGCTGACGCAGATCGGTTTCGACGGTTACGCCGTCGGCGGCCTGGCCGTCGGCGAAGGGCGCGAACTCATGTTCACGACGCTCGATGTCACCGTCCCTCATTTGCCCGCCGACCGACCCCGCTATCTGATGGGGGTCGGCAAACCCGAAGACCTTGTCGGCGCTGTGCGTCGCGGCTTCGATATGTTCGACTGCGTCCTGCCAACGCGCTCAGGCCGCACGGACCAGGCCTTCACCCGCCGCGGCACGCTCAACATGCGTAACGCCCGGCACCGGGACGACCCGCATTCCATCGATCCCGATTGTAATTGTTACGTCTGCAAGAACTACTCGCGCGGCTACATCAGTCACCTGATCATGGCCAAGGAAATTTTGGCCGCCATGCTGCTTACCTGGCACAACCTGCATTACTATCAAGAACTCATGCAGGGTATGCGCGACGCTATCGCCAACGGCGGCTTCGAGCTGTTTGCGGCGGCTTTCGCCGCCGAGCAGGCGGCAGGGGATATCGAGCCCGTTTGACGGCGCCGGGCCGGCCTGAAACCATGGAGAGAACATGTCCGACACCATCTACGAGAACCTGACCCAGCTTGGCGGCGGCGGCGAGGTGCCTGGATCTCCCGACAACGCCGTCTTGGAGACCGTGCCGAACCCGCAAGCCGGAACGGATTACCTGGTCCGCTTCACGGCGCCCGAGTTCACATCGCTTTGCCCGGTCACCGGGCAGCCGGACTTCGCCCACTTCGTCATCGATTACGTGCCCGCCGACCTGATCGTCGAGAGCAAATCCTTGAAGCTCTACCTGGGCTCGTTCCGTAACCACGCGGCCTTCCACGAAGACTGCACGGTCGGCATTGCGCAGCGTCTAGTCGACGCCATGACGCCTAGATGGCTAAGGATCGGCGGGTATTGGTATCCGCGCGGGGGCATACCCATCGACGTCTTCTACCAGACCGGTGATGCGCCAGCCGGTGTGTGGATCCCGGACCAAGGCGTGGCCGGGTACCGGGGCCGCGGCTAGACGGGCATCCTGCGTTCTTGATGCCGGTCCATAGAAACACCCCGGATTTGTGAAGCCTTTTGGCTTCCTTTAAGTAAAGTTTCGAACTAGGGAGACCGGGATATGAAAGCACGCGTAAATCAGGCTGGGGCCTTGCGATACATTGGGGGATCGGGAACTAGCCTCGGAGTGATGATGGATGTGTCCGCAACGCCTGAATCGGTGACGCCCCTCAGCATTTTGTCAATGGAAATGCAGCAGTCCGTCGAGGCCATCGTCGTTGAATTGGAGGCCGTCCGCGCCGACGAGCCGCCAAAGGTATTCACCAAAACCCACGCATCCTTCACGGTCACCGGCGACGTGCCACTGAAGAAAGAGGAAGAGGCCGTATCCTTGTCGGCGGAAAAGTACTGCTCAGCCAGTCGCATGCTGGCGGAAACGGCCGAGATCACCCATGAGATCAAGGTTGTCGCGGGGAACGCTAAGCCATGTCTTCCAACATCGCCCTCGGCCTGAAGCACGCCGGCGACACCCATGAAAACCGCCCGGCCGTTGCGCTGGGCCGGACGACGCTGCAATCATACGCCCAGTTGGCCGAGCGGGCCGCGCGCCTGGCTGCCGGCCTTCGGGATAAGCTGAGCCTTCAGCCTGGCGACCGCGTCGTCATCGCATCAAGGAACCGGCCGGAATACGTGGAAGCCATGTACGGCGTCTGGTGGGGCGGTTTCGCCGCCGTCCCGGCGAACGCCAAGCTGCACGGCGCGGAGTTCCGTTACATCCTGGAGAACTCCGGCGTCCAGGCCTGCCTGGTCGGCCCCGAACTGTTCGAGGTCATTGCCGAACACCGGCCGGACAGCCTGGAGCACCTGGTCGTCCTCGGCGGCGACGCCTACGCGGCGCTGTTCGACGCCGACCCTGCACCGCTGGCCGAGGTGGACGCCGATGATCTGGCCTGGTTATTCTTCACCTCGGGCACGACCGGAAGACCGAAGGGAGCCATGCTGACGCACGGCAACATGGCCGCCATGGCCCAGATGCATCAGGATCATGTCGACCCGACTGAGACCACGGATTGCATTATCCATGCCGCGCCGTTGAGTCATGGCTCGGGCATTTACATGATCCCACACGTCAACCAAGCGGCCTGCAACGTAATACCGGAATCGGGTAGCTTCGAACCCGCCGAGATATTCGATTTGGCTGAGGCATGGGGCGGTATGTCCCTGTTCGCCGCGCCGACCATGGTCAAACGCATGACCGAAAGCCCCACCGAACCGCCGGCAAGGGGGTTCCGCGGCATTGTCTATGGCGGCGGCCCCATGTACGTCAAAGACGCCCGCGCCGCCTTGGAACGCTTTGGGCCATGCCTGGTCGAAATCTATGGCCAAGGCGAAAGCCCCATGACGATCACGGTATGCAACCGGACCACCATCGCCGACAAGACAGATCCGAAATGGGAGGCAAAGCTGGCATCCGTCGGCCAACGCTTCCCCGAACTCGAAGTGATGATCGCCGACGCGGACGACAATGCCGTCGCCCCAGGCGAAAGCGGTGAGATCCTGGTTCGCGGTGCCACGGTGATGAATGGCTACTGGCAGAACGCGAAAGCCACAGCAGAGACCCTGAAAGGTGGCTGGCTGCACACGGGCGACATGGGGTCGCTCGACGAAGACGGCTACCTAACCCTGATGGACCGGGGCAAGGATCTGGTGATCTCGGGAGGCTCCAACATCTATCCGCGCGAGATCGAGGAAGTGCTCCTTCAGCACCCCAATGTCTCCGAGGTTTCGGTGATCGGCCGCCCGGATCCCGAATGGGGCGAAATTCCCGTCGCCTACGTAGTCGGTCAAGCAACCCCACCAGAACTAGATGCGCTGTGTCTGGAGAACATCGCGCGGTTCAAGCGGCCGAAGGATTATGTTTTTGTCGATGAATTGCCGAAGAACAACTACGGCAAAATCCTGAAGACGGAACTCCGACAACGCGATCACGGCTAAGCGCCAAGGATATCCAAAGGCACAAATAACACTGCGAACCCGACGGCAACGAGCACCACACGCAGCGTCATGACCTTGGGCGCTATGATCCCATACGAGATCGCAGCCAGGCCGATGCCGATCTTAAGTGCCGATGCGACAGCGGCGCCGGGCACCGACGCAAGTGCGATCAAATCGGGATTGGCGATCATCGCGAGCGGGATGAGATAGAGGCCGATACCTAACATCATGGCCCGCACAGCCACCTTCAGCCAATCCTCCTCGACCATGCCTGCCGCGATGAATACGGCACCGCAAACCGGTGGCGTAATCGTCGACAGGAGCGCGAACCAAAACACAAATAGGTGCGCCTGCAGCGGCGGCAGGCCCAATGATTGCAGCGCTGGCCCGGCGACCGAGACACAGATCACATAAGCTGCTGTGGTCGGCACCTCCATGCCGAGGATCAGGCATGCCAGCGCCGTCAGCAGCAACGCCGGCCAGACAGCCGAAGCCGAAGAAGACAGGATGAGCGAGGTAATCTTTACGCCGAGGCCGGTCTGGCCCAACACGCCGATGATGATACTGGCACAGAGGATGATCGAGGCGATCATCGCGATCTGTTGCCCCGCGGTTAGAAATACTGCCTGCAAACGGTCCCGGGTCCGCGACCATGAGAACGTCAATCGGGCGTCCACGAACAGCATCAAAACCGCCACCAGGATCGCCACACAGGCCGCGTATTGCGGCGTATAACCGCCAATAAACATGCGCTCCAAGAGAACCGTGAAAGGAACGGCGAAAAACAGGGTGGTGATGACCACGCTCCGCAAGGCCGGTTGATCCTCTGGCGCCAGAGCTTTCAGGTCGTGGCGTTCCGCGAAGGCGTTGATGCCGATCCAGACCGCAGCAAAGTAGAGCAACGCAGGCAGCACTGCGGCAGAGATGATCCCCGTATAGGGAACGCCGGTCAGTTCCACCATGACGAACGCACCGGCACCCATGAGCGGTGGCATGATTTGGCCACCCGACGATGCGACCGCCTCAACCGCCGCGGCGAATGGCTTCGGATATCCAAGTTTCCGCATAGCCGGCAGTGTGATTGCACCGGTCGACGCCACGTTCGCCGACGCAGACCCTGATATGGAGCCGAAGAAGGCGGACGACAGGACCGAGACCTTGGCCGCGCCGCCCTTCAGTCGCCCTGCCGCCGCCGCGGCCAGATTCATAAACCCTTGTCCCGCTTCGCCGGCGTTCAGCACCGCCCCCATGATCACAAAAACGGCGACGATGTTGACGGAAACGCCGGTCAGGCTGCCCCACAATCCGCCTTCAGCGATCGTCAAGGTGCCGAGGAAACTCTCAACCGGGAGACCCGGATGGCCAAACTCACCAGGGAGCAGGTCGCCAAAAAGTCCGTAGGCCAGGGCCAAGGCGGCCACCATGGGCAGCGGCCAGCCAATGGCGCAGCGCGCCATTTCCAGCACGACGATCAATAGGACAGCAGCCAGGGCAACCTGCCCAGCCCCTTCCAATGATCCATACTGATCACTGAGCGCCGCTTCGCTCAGGACGATATAGATGCACCCGAGGATGCCCGCGCCGGCGAACAAGGCACCGCTCCATAGTGACCGTCCAGCGGTGGCGAACAAGAAAATCCACGGTAATGCGAGAGCCATGTGGATAGGTCGGGCGACGAGGTTGGGCACCAACCCAAAAAAGATCAGACCGAGATGGAAGGCAATAGAAATGGCGCCCAGGATAAGAAAAATGATTGTCCTGGACGCCATCGCGTGAACTCGGTCTAAGCGTTTTTCTTCGCGTCGCTTAGCGCACCGACGCCGGCACCTTGATGCCCATCTCATCATAATATTTTAGCGCGCCTGGGTGAATTTTGCCGTACACGTTCGCCAGCAACTTGCCCGATACGCCGTTCCACCAAGCATTATCCGCACCCATGGATTTCTTCTGCGCCCAGTAGGTCTTGGTAAGCGCATAGGCCGTTGCGTCGCCCATGGCTGTTGTCGTATGCGCAACAACCGGCAGGGAGGTGGTCGTGGTCGCGCCGGCAACGCCTGCGTAGGTGCCGCCTGGGATAACCAGCTTCGTTCGCTTCGTTTTCTTGATCTGCTCGGCATTCAACGACAGTAGCGTCACGCCCGTGCTGGCGGCGGCCTCGATAACGTTTGGCGCCGGGTAAGAGCCGGCCGTAACGAAACCGTCGATCTGCTTATTCTTCAATGCGTTGACGGCGGCATTCAGTTCCACGTTAGCCAGCTTCACTTTTCCCTCAAGGCCGAACAGCTTGAGGTACTTGGCGCCTTCGCGCGCACCGAAAGACCCCTTGCCGAGAAGGATCGTCTTGCCGTTCAGGCCGGCGAAATCAGTCACGCCCGAGTCTTTACGTAGCACGAAATGCATGGTCAGCGACGGGATCGGGAATAGGGCGCGGATTTCGGCGTACTTGGGATCGGTCTTGCCCTTGAACATGGCCAAACCCTTTTGCGCCAGCTTGACCAGCACGGGCGGCGTGGTGAACACATAGTTACCCTTGCGCTTAGCCGCTTCCTTGACGTTCTGGACGGAGCCCTGGCTTTCCTCAACGGTGACGATGATGTCGCCCTTCGATCCCTTCTTGATGGATTCAGCAATCTGTACAGCCATTTGGTAATATGACGATGTCGTCTTGGCCGACTTATAGGTCACACGCGTTTCGGCAGCGGCGGCCGTCGATATGGCCACGGCCAAAACCGCCGCAGAGACATAAGAAAAAGTTTTCATATCTTCCTCCTCATTAGGGAATTGGGCGATCGCCCGGAACGGGCACGTTCAGGAAAAACCCGTTTGAATAGGGGCTTAGTCTACCAGCCGTCGGACGATGGGCAATTGCAAAATCGGGCACACATTCAATTGGCGTAGTGCGTCGGATCGGTCACGCCAGCTTCCACAAATCCCCTCTCGCGCAATTGGCACGCATCGCAGGCGCCACAGTGCGTCAGCGCTCCGGGAACCGGCGGATCGTAGCAACTCATGGTCGCCCCGTAATCAACCCCCAGTTCCATTCCACGCGAAATGATCCCCGCCTTGGTCGACATCATGAGCGGCGCCTGAATGCGCACCGGCGAAGTCTGTTCGACGCCGGCCTTGGTCGCTAGGTTGGCCATGCGTTCAAACGCACGGATGTAGTCGGGTCGGCAATCCGGATAGCCGGAATAGTCTAGCGCGTTGACGCCGATGAAAATATCCTGGGCGCCCGTGACCTCGGCCAATGCAAGAGCGTGGGATAGAAAAATTGTGTTCCGGGCTGGCACGTAGGTGACGGGTATTTCGCTAGCGCCGGGATCGCGGCCTTTCGGCACATCAATGTCATCTGTCAGTGCGGATCCACCGAAGATACGCAGGTTCAACTCGGCAATCACATGGCGATCGACGCAAGCCGCCTGGGCCAGCGCTTCAGCCGCGATCAATTCCTCGTCATGACGTTGGC
>CAZNWX010000108.1:0-6959 GCA_964576415.1 uncultured Magnetovibrio sp.
GGCGGGGCGCACCGGCGGCGAGGCCTGCGCGGGAATCGGAAGCGTGGCGGGGGCGGGGGCGGTGGCGGTGGCGGTCGCCGGCGCCGGCGCCGGCGTGCCGGCGGGTGCCGTGGCCTGTTTGATCACTCGGCGGGCGACGGGCGAGCGGCGATGCGATGGCGGAGTCGTAATCACCGTGCCCCGCGGGCTTTCCACTTGCAAGCCACCGTCCTGTTGCCGAGACTGACATGCGCCGAGTGCCGAAAGGGCCAGGCAGAGACCCAGCGCCGAAAACAGAGGCGCAGGATGAAGAAGGCGGGAATATGGTGAAAAACTCGTCATCCGGTTCCTCGAACCGCAAATACCGTTCCGATCTCAGCCCGCAGGGGAGCGATGATCACGGCCCCAAACCTAGCGGCCCGATCGAAGAGAGTAAACCGCCTGGAGCCGAGGTTGGGCCAAGACTGATCGTCGTCGCCACGCCCATCGGCAACGCTGGCGATTTGGGCTACCGAAGCGCGTCCATTTTGGCGGGCGCGGATCTGATCGCCTGCGAGGACACGCGCGTCACGGCGAAGCTTTTGGCCATCTATAAAATCCAAACGCCGACCCTTCCCTATCATGATCACAACGCGCGCCAACAGTTGCCGCTCCTCATGGAACGCTTTAAAAACGGCGAAACGGTGGCATTGGTGAGCGACGCCGGCACGCCCCTGGTATCGGACCCGGGCTATCGTCTAGTCGAGGCCGCGCTTGCGAAGGACGTTCCAGTGACCGCCGTGCCCGGCCCGTCGGCGGTGATGGCCGCCCTGGTCCTTTCGGGCCTACCCACGGATCGGTTTTTCTTTCAGGGGTTCCTGCCCAACAAGGCCAGACAGCGCCGGACCGCGCTCCGCTCCCTAGCGGCCGTTCCGGGCAGCTTGGTCATCCTGGAATCGGCAAACCGGCTCACCGCCATGCTCAGTGACGCCGCTATGGAACTGGGTGAGCGCCCCGCCGCGGTCACCCGAGAATTGACCAAGAAGTTCGAAGAAGTTCGGCGAGACCGCCTGGGTATGCTGGCCGCCCACTACGCGGAAGCCGGCGCTCCCAAGGGCGAGGTGACCGTGGTCATCGGGCCGCCGGAGGCCAACGGCGAAGTCACGGATGCGGAGCTGGACCTGATGCTGAGGAACGCGCTGCAAGGCGCGTCCGTCCGTGACGCCGCAGCGACCGTCGCCGCCGCCACCGGCATACAAAAACGCCGCGTCTACGCCCACGCGCTCGCGCTCGGCAAGGGTCCGGCGTGAGCAATGGTTGCCAAGCCCGTGACCGGCGCACCTAGTCCAGCGGACATCGCGCCGCTACCGCCTATCTGCAACGCCCGCTGGCGCTGGCGCACTTGGACCTTCGGTTTGATGCCTTGGTGTTCTGGCGTAGCCCCTGGCCCTGCCATAATTCTGCCGCATGGAAACAGCAGCGTTAGTGGCTCTTTAACTCGTCTGTGCAACGATTCCGCGCACGTCGACGTAGAGCCGACGCCGTCAGCCCGTAGAATAGAACCACAGAGGCACTCTGATATGACCGATTTTCAGAATGGGGGCCCCGCGCCCCGCGGCGCTTCTCGCCACGCTCGTATATTCAGCCTGTTGATGATGATCGCCACCGCACCAGTGCTGTGCGGGTGTGCCGGCGCGGTTGTCGGCGGAGGCGCCGCCGTGGGTGTCGCAGCGCTGGAAGAACGCTCCATCGGGACCGTTACCAATGACACCAAGACCGCCGCCCAGATCCACCTGTTGATCCTCGAAAAGCTCCCGGACCATGCGCTTAAGGTGGGTATTGAGGTGTTCGAGGGCCGGGCCCTGTTGACTGGCGCCGTGCCGGCGCAACAGGTTCGCGCCGATGCGGTTCGACTGGCCTGGAGCGTGAAGGGCGTGAAGGACGTTCTGAACGAAATTCAGATTTCATCCAGCGGCATAGTCGACACGGCGCGCGACGCATGGATCACAGCGCAGCTGACGTGGAAGATCACGTTTGATGAGAACGTGCACGCCATCAACTATGTCATCGAGACCGTGAACGGCACTGTCTACCTGATTGGCATCGCCAAGAACAGGGCGGAACTGGACCGGGTTCTCGCCTACGCGCGCGACCTCACTTACGTAAAGAAGGTGATCCGCCACGTACGTCTGAAAGCCGGGCCCTGATGATACACCGGCCGGCCCCGATCGCCGAGTTGGAGGCTGCCGGTCGGATCCCCGAGGACGCATTGGATATCGGTGCCGTGGCCCTGGCGCTTGCAGCAGCGGCCAATCCAGAGGCGCGCCGGGAGCCCTATCGGCGCCATTTGGAAAAACTATCGGCCGAGGTGGCGGCCTATGTGGGCGGCCATCGTGGGCCCGTTCCCCTGCTGCTTCGACATGAAGCGCTGGTTCAGGTGATTCACAAACGGTACGGCTATGTTGGCACGGAAGATTGCTTCGGCGATATTGAGGCCGCCAACCTGATGCGGGTCATCGACCGACGGGGTGGGCTACCGGTGGCCATCGGCATTCTCTATCTTCATGCCGCCCGACACATGGGCTGGCCGGCGGCGGGGGTGGATTTTCCCGGTCGATTTCTGCTACGCCTGGACGCGGACGAAGGCCGTCTAATCTTTGACGCCTTCGAGGGCGGCGCGACCTTGACCGCGCCCGATCTCCGCAAGGTGCTGAAGACTATGGCTGGGCCCAACGCGGAACTTAATCCCATTCACTACCGCAAGGCCAGCCCCCGAGCCGTGCTGCTCCGGCTACAGAACAACATCAAAATCCGCCAACTCAGCGCGCAGCGTCTGGGCGCAGCGCTGAAGACGCTGGAGACAATGGTGGCGCTAGCGCCCAATGACGCGGCGCTGTGGCGCGAAGTGGGCGCGCTACATGCTCGCCTAGATCAGATTCCGGCGGCCGTCGCGGCGCTGGAGGAATGCCTGCGCCATAGCGACACGGAGCAGGCGCGCTATCAGGCCTCGACCCTGTTGCAGGAGTTGCGCAGCCGGCTGCACTGACTATCTTCTAAGGCAACGATAACCATCGCGGACAAAACACGGAAAAAAGGGGCCCACCATGAGCCTGAAGGTGGCCATTCAGATGGACCACGTGTCCACCATCGACATCGCCGGCGATTCGACCTTCGTTATGGGCCTGGAGGCCAAAAGGCGAGGGCATCAGCTGTACCACTACACGCCACCAGAACTGGCCATGCTCGACGGACGGGTCGTCGCCGAAATGCAGCCCATGTTGCTGCGCCGCGAGGTCGGCAACCACTACACGCTCGGCGACACAGCGACGGTCGACCTGACCGACGTAGACGTGGTGCTCCTGCGCCAGGACCCACCCTTTGACATGTCATACATCACCACGACACACCTGTTGGAGCGCGTGCATCCAGACACCCTCGTGGTCAATAATCCGGGCGAGGTGCGCAACGCGCCGGAGAAGCTGTTCGTCACCGAGTTCGCTGATTTCATGCCGCCGACCCTGATCGCCACGGACCCGGCTTTAATCCACGCTTTCCGGGACGAACACCAGGACATCATCCTGAAACCGCTGTATGGCAACGGGGGTGCGGGAGTGTTCCACGTGACGCCCGACGACGAGAACATGAATTCCCTTCTTGAGATGTTCGCCGAACGCAACCGCGAGCCGCTGATCGTCCAGGCCTACTTGAAGGATGTGCGCGAGGGCGACAAGCGGATCATCCTCATCGACGGCGAACCGGTAGGCGCCACCAATCGAGTTCCCCAGGAAGGCGAAGCGCGCTCCAACATGCATGTGGGTGGCCAGGCCAAGAAGTCGGACCTGACCAAGCGCGAACTCGACATCTGCGCCGCCATCGGCCCTGCTCTCAAGAAACGCGGCATGATCTTCGTCGGCATCGACGTTATCGGCGGTTACATAACCGAGATCAATGTTACCTCTCCGACGGGCCTCCAGGAGATCAACGCCTTCGACGATGTCTGCCTGGAGGCGGATATCTGGGACGCGATCGAGGCGAAGCTTTAATTTCCATGCTGGTCGGCGACGCCCTACCTGCACGCCGGTGCTGCCGCGCCTCTGACAACAGGCCACTTGAGTGGGCCGATTTGAGCGCCGCGCTCTGGGCGCACCGGTGCCGGCGACGGATGCAGGAGCCGGCCAAGGGTCGTGCCGGATGAACCCTACATGGCGTTCTCGCCTGCCTGGGCAGCGTAGATGGAGGTGTAGCCGCCGGACCAGTCAGGCGGGATTTGGCAGGGTCGGGGATCATGGTCGGCCCAGCGGACGTGCTCGCCGCAGATCAGATCCGTCGCATGCGAGGACGGGTCCGGATGTGGCGTATAGGGCTTCGCATCGGCGGAGGCGAAACAGTTCAACAGCAACGGCCGGGGAGCCGTCGACTTGCTGGGCGGGGAGAAGTGCAGGGTACGGCAGTTATGGATAGTCAGCGTGCCCGCCGGTCCGGTCAGGTAGTCGACTCGGTCCATATCCAATGTTGCCGCGTCGTCGTCACTGAGCATGCCGGTCCAGTTACCATCCGCGTCGTACTGGTCGAACAGGGGCTCGTTGTGGGAACTCGGCATCACAGCTAATGGACCGTTGTTCATGTCCGTGTCGGCCAGGTAACAGCCGATGGTGAAGACGTTGTAATTGGTGTGCGGGAAGAATTGGATATCCTGATGCCATTTCACGCGGTCCGTCTCGTCGAACCATTTGAAGTTGAGTTTAGAATGGTGATACACGACGTTCGGTCCGGCTAGGTCAGCGGCCACGTTGGCTAAGGTCTCGGCGGCAAAACGCCAATAGGCCTCATGCTGATCGTCGGGCATCTTGATGCGGCGAAGTACTGGCGTCTCCGCGGAATGGCCGGGACCGATATCGAAGACGTTCCCCGATTGTGTTTCCACTCGGCTGGCCTCGACCAAACTGTCGGTCGTCGCCAAAAGCTCGGCCAGGATATCGTCGGGCACCAGGCCCTCGACACCCACGTAGCCCTCTTCGAAATAGTGCTCGCGCTGCGCCTGGTTCAGAGCCCGTGCCGGATGGGACAGAATTTCTTCAGGTTTCATGCGCGCGCTCCCCGCTTGCGTTCCAACATGGCAAACACCTTACACGGTTGTCCGTCCGCGGGGAAGCGGCGGCGATACAATTGCCCCTTGAGGCTCATGTCCGTCTTGAAGATGTGATTCGTGAGCCAGGTCTGCAATCAGCCCTTCACGTCGTCGATGTTTAGGGCCTATTTTTACTTAACGCGGCAAAGGCCTGATGGATAACATACAGCCATTTAATAAATTTGGCTTGCGCCTTCGTATGGGTCGCTAGACCCGGCACCTCGGATTCCTCCATCATTATCTCCTCGCGGATGAAATGGGTTTTCGTTAAATCCTCCAACTCGCAGATCAGATAGCTTGCGGTGGTATTCGCCCCGCGGTGCTTGCCAATGTCCTGAATGATCGCGCTCAGGCGTTTTTAGTCTGCGTCCAGGAGGTCGTTCCCGACACTCCATTCCGATTGCCCCGCCAGGGTGCTCATGGACGGGCGCTTTATTGGCCGTGGGCGTGGTTATGCGGCCGCTCTAAGCCGTCCATCCAGCGCCGTAATTGTCTTGGATTAAGTGTTTCAAAGTCGCCAAAACCAGGTCGCCACGGCCTCCGCCTAACGATATGGTGACAATCAGCAGATTGGGGCACAGCCAATGACGGAAGGCATTCACCTGAACCTGGACCGTGAACTGGCGATCTTAACCATTGATCGCCCAGGCGCCCGAAATGCCATGGATATACAATCGATCGCAGACTTTGGTGACACCGTGGCCCAGATTGAGGCCAACGACGCGATCGCCGCAATAGTGTTAACGGGCGCCGGCGGGGCGTTCTGTGCGGGCGCCGATCTTCGCGAAATGGCCAATACGAACGCCGCCTATAAACCCTGGGCAGGCGCAACTGGCCCCCTGGCGAGACGCTGTGCCAAACCGGTGATCGCCGCGGTGGAAGGCCATGCCGTGGCGGGCGGCCTTGGTGTGGCCTTGTGGGCAGACCTCCGCGTCGCCAGCGAGACCGCCGTGTTCGGTGTCTTTTGCCGGCGATTCGGGGTACCCATGTCGGACGGCACGCCGACCCGCCTACCAGCCGTCGTCGGTCGAGCGCGCGCTTTGGACATGTTGTTGACTGGTCGGCCGATGGCCGCCGATGAGGCGGGGCGAATAGGCCTGGCGGACCGGGTGGTGCCCGCCGGAAAGGCGCTAGACGCCGCCAAGGCATTGGCCAGGGAGATTTCCGCGTTCCCGCCCCTGGCCATGGCCGCAGACCGGGCCGCGGCTTGGGCGGCTTTCGACGCCGGCGAGGCGGCGCGCCTGATTGAAGAGGAAAGAGGCGCGCAGACCGCCAAGGCCCAAGAGGCCGCTATCGGCGCGGCGCGGTTCAAGGCCGGCGAGGGACGTGGCGGCGCGGTGCCGGGAAAGGCTCCTAAGTCAGAGGGTTAGCCCCCTGGGCTGGGGCGCCATTCGCAGCAAGGGCCAGGAAAATAATGCGAATCAGGTTCAGGGGCTCAGGCCGAAACGCGGCGAACCATGCCGCCGAGATCGCGTCCGCCAAACACATGGACGTGGAAATGCGGCACCTCCTGGCGGCCATCATCGCCATGGTTGGCGAGCATTCGATAGCCAGTTTCGACGACGCGCGCATCGCGGGCCACCTGTCCGACGACCCGGAAAAACTCAGAAATCTCAGCATCGCTGGCGTTTTCAGAGAAGTCATCCATAGAAACATATGGGCCCTTGGGGATTACCAGGATATGGACGGGCGCCTTCGGCTGAATGTCTTTGAAGGCCAGAGCATGGTCGTTCTCATAGACTTTGTCACAGGGCAATTCGCCGCGTAAAATTTTTGCGAATACGTTCTCGTTGTCGTAAGCCATTGGGTCAATCCTCTAGGGTCGGAGTGGTCGTGCGGGATGCCTTCTCAACGATGCCGGAAGTGCCGAACC
>CAZNWX010000109.1:0-6933 GCA_964576415.1 uncultured Magnetovibrio sp.
AAGGGTCAACGGTGGACCTTGCAGCGCCGTAAGAAACAATTGGCGGGCCATGGAACGCCGCTAAATCGACGCCAGATGGCCACCCTAAGACGAATGATAAGGGACCGTCGCGGCTCTGTATAAACTCATTTTTGGTACCTTGCGAATGTCGGGGTTTCGGCTTATGTCCTGTGTCGCGTGAAGTGATGAAGGCTCGGAGGACATTTGCCTGTGTTTAAGAACAACAACAAGATCGACATTGGTGACCGTTTTGTGAAAACGGACGATCCTAAAACCGTGTGGATCGTCGCCGGAATGGGCAGCCCCGTGGTCTCCATTCCCCACTATCAGGTGGTACGGGAGGGCTACACCAGCCGCATGCGCACCCTGTCAGAACGGGTCTTGCTGGATACGGACTTTTACCGCCGCGTCGACTAAGAACCTTCAGCGGGTGCCCATGTCGGCAACCTGCTTAACGATATAATCACCCCCGTGTTGATCAGGGCGATCCCATCGAAGGGGTCGCGGAAGCCGCGATTGGATGTTTCCATGATTACCTCCCGGTGTCGCGGGAAGCCTACCTTAGGCGCAGAAAGCAGGCCAAAAAGCGGTGCGTCTAATGGGCGTCAACGGGGGTCAGTTCATTTTGTAGGACCAAGGCGGCGGCCACGTTGCGCGCGGGAGCAGTGGCCAGTGGGTCACCATTGGCCGCGTGTACAGCATAGACGGGAACGCCGTTCAGTTCCGTCTGCTTGATATAGGCGACCTCATTGAGGCCCCAATGGGCAAAGGCCTCGGCGTTCATGGTGGATGCGGGTGTGGTCCCGGACGCGATGATGTCTTCGGTCATGGTAGAACTCCTGTGTTGCGCCGTGCTCTTGAGGACCGCGCGATAAGGGGATTTCTAATGCGACTATTCGACGTCAATGGTTTTTGGTTCTTTCTTCGTCGCTTTAACGCGGTCGGAAATGTGGATCGTGCGAACTTCGGGCTCTGGCACGATGCGTTCGAGGTCCACGTGCAAAAGGCCGTTGTCCATATCGGCACCTGCGACGTCGATACCCTCGGCCAGCACGAAACTTCGTTGGAACTGGCGGGCGGCGATACCCCGGTGGATGTATACGCGATCCGAATCCTCCACCTGCCGGCCCCGTATCATCAGTTGGTTGTCCTCTATAGTGACGCTCAAATCATTCATGGAGAACCCAGCTACGGCCAAGGTGATGCGCAGACCGTTGTCGCTAGTTTGTTCAATGTTATAGGGGGGGTAGCCCTCGGCGGAGGTGCGCGAGGCGCGGTCAAGAATCTGTTCCAGATGCTCGAAACCCAGAAGCAGGGGACTGTTGAAAGCGGTTATGCGAGCCATGACGTGCTCCTCTGATCGGTGAGCGAGTACGTGTCGAGAAGGCCCTCCGCAGGGAGGCGCCTGAACTCTCGGCCGATCACGCACCGAAAGATCATAGAGTTAGAATTGGAAGATTTTCACGCGAAGTCAACCGTTCGCGGCGCCGCGGAGCTTGCAGCGTTCTGAAAAGACCCAATTGTCCTTCTCTTTTTGCCGCTGGCTGATGATTCCCAACTCGATTCCCTTGCTGCCCGTACAGCCCCTTATGTGGCGGGTCGATGGGAATGGTTTGCCGGTCAGACTAGGCCTTCTTGCCTTGCCCAATCCAGCGCCTGATCAAGGCTTTTGCCGAACTGGGCCAGCATCTTTTCGATGGTCGCCTCGTCAATGATCAACGGTGGACAGAAACCTATGGAGTCGCCCATGGCACGGATCAGCAGCCCATTTTCTTCGCACAAGGCCTGGACCTTGGGGCCGACCTTGGCCGCCGGATCAAAGGACAGGCGATTGGCGCCGTCGGCCATTACTTCGACGCCGGCCAGAAGCCCTACACCGCGGACCTCACCCACCAAGGGATGGTCGGAGAATTCCCGCAGTCTCGCCTGCATGATGGGACCGACCCGCTGTACATGGCCCACGATGTCGCGCTCTTCATAGATTTTCAAGGTCTCCAGGGCTACGGCGGCGGGCACGGGATGGCCCGAATAGGTATAGCCATGGCTGAACCCGCCCAACTCGCCGCTCTGGTCTCGGACTGCCGCATAGAGGTCATCGCTGATCAGCACAGCCGAAATAGGCAGGTACGACGATGAGAGGGCCTTGGCGCAGGTCAACAGGTCCGGTTTGATGTTGAAGGTTTGGCTGCCCCACATGTTACCCGTTCGTCCGAAGCCGCAGATCACTTCGTCGGCTACCATCAAGACGTCGTATTTTTTCAAGACTGCTTGAACTTTCTCGAAGTAGGTGGCCGCCGGGACAATGACGCCGCCCGCACCCATCACCGGTTCGGCGAAAAAGGCGGCGACCGTGTCCGGGCACTCATCCAGGATCAACTGTTCTAGGTTGTTGGCGCAGCGGGTCGCGAATGCTTCCTCCGTTTCACCATCTTCGCCGTATTTGAAGAAATGCGGGCAATCGGTGCGTAGGACCCGGTCTGTGACGGGCAGATCGAAAGCCATGTGCATGCGTGCTAGACCGGTCAGGCTGGCCGACGCGATGCCCGTGCCGTGGTAGGCATTCTCACGGGCGATGATCTTTTTCTTTTCCGGCTTTCCGATGGCATTGTGGTAGTACCAAATGAATTTCATGGCTGTGTCGACGGCTTCCGAGCCCGAATTTTGGAACACGGCCTTGCCCAGTCCCTCTGGCGCGATACCGATGAGCTTCTCCGCCAGATCGATGACCGGTGGCGCGGTCTTGTGTGCGAAGGTGTGGTAGTAGGGCAGCTCCCGTAACTGTCTCGTCGCCGCGTCTACTAGACGCGGTTCGTTGAAGCCCAGCGACACGGACCAGAGACCGGCTAGGCCCTCGATGAATTCTTTACCGTCATCGTCGTAGACGTGCACGCCGTCGCCCTTGGAAATGATCTTCGGGCCCTTCTCCTCATGGGCTTTGAGGTCGGTTTGGCCGTGAATGTGATAGGCGATGTCCCGCGCTTCGGCGGAATTGGGCGCGATGGGCATGATGGATCTCCGGTGTTCTGGGTCAGCGGTGCATGTGCACCTGAAGAGCGGAATCTATCTCAGCTTACTAGCCGGTCCAAGCCCTTTGCCGCGCTTTACGGCCTTCGAAACTGTCGCGCGGCACGCGACGGCATGCTACATCACCGTCGGATCTATGGATGAAACCCCGATCCATCCTCTCGTCACCGAAGCCAAGCGTTTGCAGTAGGCGAGCGCCTATCTGAATGCCACCGATCCCCATGCTCGTGCTCTGCGGCACCATCCGCAGGCGCCTGATTTTTTGAGGCGGATATGCTCGGCCACGTTTGTCTGGCCGAATGCCTGCTGGCCCAAGGCAGGTGGCGCGAAGGTTTTCGAGAGTTTGAATAGCTGTTTCGGGTTCCTTGCATTGCGCTTCCCCGGCCGCCGCTATCGCGTTGCGATGGCGGTCCGCCGTCGGTTTGTGGCGGCTACACGCATCGTGGCGCTGGGCCAACTCCCCGGCGTTAATGTATATAGTCTCAAAATCGATGCGGGGCCGGAGGGCGGCCCTGGGCGGTCTCTACTGCTCGCCGATTGCGTGGATTTAGCCGACATGGCGTCGCACCTGGCCGATTTCGACCCGGTGATCGCTGCGGACACGTTGGTCGCCTATTCGGCCAGCGCCTTGGGATTGCCGCTCTGGGTGCTGCGGAAGGCGCAGCCCGATTGGCGTTGGAGTGGCGGCGATGCGAACCTCTGGTATCACCAGGCCCGCCTGTTTTGACAATCGCAGCCCGGCATTTGGGCGGGCGTCCTAACCGAGGCACGCTATGCGCTCGCGACGGCGGCCGGTTGACAAAATGTCGCGTATGCCGGACGTTATTTCCATGACGATGGAAGCTTGACTATGGAAAAAACCGACGCCGTCGACGCCCTCGCGGCGCTGGCTCAAGAGACACGCCTCGATATCTTCCGGACCCTTGTGGAGTATCGGCCGGCTGGCCTGCCGGCGGGAAAGATCGGGGAAATGCTTGAGTTGCCCGGCGCGACCCTCTCGTTCCACCTGAATCAATTGAAGCAGGCCGGGTTGATCACATCGATCCGGGAGGGGCGCTCTTTGATCTATTCAGCGAATACGGACGCCGTCGATGAACTTGCTCAGTACCTGCAAGAGGATTGTTGTTCGAAGTCTCTTGATGGCTGATAATATTCGATAATTTTAGAAATATAGAAGTAGATTTATCTGCGAGCCCTTAACTAGATCCGACGCCATTGGCGCATTATTGGCAATCCCATCAAGATGTCAGAAATACCGACTACCTATCGCCACGCGCCGCCGACCATCGGCCCGGATGAGGTCCTGGTTGACAGGCTGGGCATGTCTGAGGACGAATGCGAAGGTTTGGGCACACGGGGACTGATCTAGTCTCGCCCAGGAAGAGGAACTTTTCATGTCGGTGACGGTGACTTTTGTCGGCTCAGGGGACGCGTTTGGCGCCGGGGGGGTGGTTTCAAACCTGTATCATGGTCGACGCGCCGGGAACACGGTTTGTTATCGACTTCGGCGCCTCGTCCCTGGTTGCGCTGAACAGGATGGGGATCGAGCACAACTCCATCGACACGGTCGTTCTAACCCATATCCACGGCGATCATTGCGGCGGCATACTCTTCATGCTCATGGACGCTATGCTAGGTGCGAAACGCCAGACGCCTCTAACTATTGCCGGGCCGCGCGAGACGGAAAAAAAAGCTGGCGCCGTAAACGAAGCCTTGATGCCCGGTATGAACGTGATGACGCCTAAGTTTGATCTCAACTACGTGGAAGTCGACGTCATGACGCCGACCCAGGTGGGGGACCTGACAATCACGGCCTATCCAGCCAATCACACCGGCGAAACCAACCCCACGTCGGTACGCGTGGAGGTGGCGGGCAAGGAGATTTCCTATACGGGAGACAGCGCCTGGACCAAACACATGCACAAGGTGGCTGAGGACGCCGGTCTGTTCATTTGCGAATGCTACTTCTATGAAAAGCCGATCCGGTTTCATATGAACTATCCGGATATTCGTGAGCACCGGGCAGAGCTGAAATCGAAGCGCACTATCTTGACACATTTCAGTCGCGAAATGATGCTGCACAAGGATGATGTTTCCGAAGAGACAGCCTATGACGGGCTTGTCGTCGAACTCTAAGGCGAAAACGGCGTCCAATGACCACACGGACTGGTCTCAACGGTTTCCGCCGCATGGACAGATTAGTAATGCCCACTGGATGGGGGACCTCGGGTGTCGCGTTCGTTCACATTAACGAGATCAAGGCTGAACGCCGAGCCGCTTTCCCGTCTCCGGAAAGGTGCTAATCTGCCGCCCATGATGACGCAATCCTATTGGTGCGAACGCGCGCTTCTCCCGAATGGCTGGGCCGATGCGGTGCTGATCGAGGTTGACGTAGCCGGCACTATCGCCGAGGTGACATCAGATACGGACCCCGGAGACGCCGATCGCATTGGCGGCGTTGTTCTTCCCGGCATGCCCAACCTGCATAGCCACGCCTTCCAGCGCGCTGCCGCCGGGCTGACGGAGCGGCGCGTTTCGGGCACCGGCGTGGACGACAGTTTCTGGACCTGGCGCCAGGTAATGCACGACTTCGTCATCGGCCTTACGCCAGAAGACAACCAAGCCATCGCCGCCCAGCTCTACGTAGAGATGCTGAAGGCTGGCTACACGGCCGTTGGTGAATTTCACTATCTGCACCTGGATCCCGACGGGAAGCCCTATGCCGACCGGGCGGAGATGAGCCACGGGATCACTAGCGCCGCGGTACAAGCCGGCATCGGCCTAACGCATCTGCCGGTCCTCTACTCCGTCGGAGGTTACGGCGGTGTGGAACCCAATGACGGCCAACGCCGTTACATCCTCGAGGTTGAGGACTTTCTCAATCTGGTTGGCGGGCTGATCAGCACTCATACAGACGATCCGCAGGTCCGTATCGGCATCGCGCCCCACAGTGTCCGCCAGGTTCCCGCCGGGCCCTTGGCCGCGGCTCTTGACGGGTTTACGGACCTGGCGCCAGACGGCCCCATTCACATTCACGCCGCCGAACAGGTGAAGGACGTTGACGACCACGTGACGTACGCCGGGGCCCGTCCCGTGGCCTGGTTATTGGACAACGCCGACGTGGATGGGCGCTGGTGCCTTGTCCACGCCACCCATCTGGACACCTGCGAAGTTAGCGGTCTTGCCCGGTCCGGCGCCGTGGCCGGGTTGTGTCTAACCACCGAGGGCAACCTGGGCGACGGCCTGTTTCCATTCCCTGACTACCTGGACGCCGGTGGTGCCTGGGGTGTCGGGTCGGATAGCCACGTGTCCGTCAGCCCATTGGAAGAGCTCCGCTGGCTGGAATATGGCCAGCGTCTGATCAGCCGAACCCGCAACATCGCCGCCTCCGGCACGGGCGGGTCCACTGGCGCGCGACTGTTTGCCGATGCGCTAGCGGGCGGTGCGGAGGCGCTTGGACGACCCATCGGCGCCATCGCAACCGGGAAACGCGCCGATCTTGTGGTCCTTGATCCGGATCATCCGCAGCTCTTTGGTAGAAGCGGTGACACACTGGTTGATGCCTTGATCTTTAGCGGCAACGCCAATCCCGTCCGGCATGTCATCTGTGGCGGGCGATGGGTTATTCGTGGTGGCCGGCACGTGGCGGAAGACCAGATCGCCGCGGCTTACCGAACCGCCATGTCCCGTCTCATGGCCGCGTCCTTGTAAGGCTCACGCCGCATCCCTAATGTGGGGCGTTCATGGAGACGGGACGCCCAATGAACACAACCATTGCGCCGCGCACGCCTAAACAGGAACGCTCCGCTCAGTTTTCCATGGGTTTCTCGTGCATTGGGCATACCTACGCGCACTTGTTCACGCCGATCTTCTTTACCCTCGTGCCGCTAGCGCTGGAGGACGAATTTG
>CAZNWX010000110.1:0-6923 GCA_964576415.1 uncultured Magnetovibrio sp.
GCTCCAGCCCATGGTACGGCCGTATCCCCGCTGGTCCGGCGCGATCACGTAATAGCCGGCTTCGGCAAGGGCCGGCATGACCCTGCGCCAGCTATACGCCAACTCCGGAAATCCGTGCAGCAACAGCACCGCCGGCCGGTTCGGGTCCACGTCTCCGGCTTCGAGTATATGGAGCGTCAGACCGTTCACGTCCTGAATAAAACGAGAGCAGACACCATCTGGCAGAGCATGTTCGTCATAGGGCAGCGGAAACGTCATTCGTGCCTAGCATCCTCGCCGACGGTTTGACGCCCAAACACGTCCTCGAAAGATTGACGTAACGCCGTGTCGACCTCGGGCAAGCTAGCCGCATTGCCGAGATCCCAAAGTGAGGTCACGCCGTGGTCCGAGATCCCACAAGGCACGATACCTTCGAAATGGGACAGGTCGGGATCCACGTTAATTGAAATACCGTGGAACGTCACCCATTTGCGGACGCGCACGCCGATGGCGGCGATCTTGTCCTCCCGGTACGCTGGGTTAGCCGGTGAGCCTTGCGCCACCCAGAGGCCGACGCGGCCTTCACGGCGCTCGGCGATCACATTGAAGCTTAAAAGAGTGCGGATCACCCATTCCTCCATATCGCGCACAAACTTGTGGATATCCTGATCACGCTTCTTTAGGTCCAGCATCACGTAGGCGACACGTTGCCCAGGGCCGTGATAGGTGTAGCGTCCGCCACGGCCCGTCTTGTAAACAGGGAACCGATTGGGTTCCAACAGCTCTTCGGGCGCGGCGCTGGTACCGGCTGTATAAAGTGGCGGATGCTCCAAAAGCCAAATGGTCTCGGGCGCACGGCCCGCGCAAATATCGGCGCTACGCTTCTCCATAAACGCAAGCGCCTCCGAATAGGGGACAGCCCGATCGTCAATGCGCCAGGCCACGGGTTCATCGGCGGGCGAAGGGCGCGTATCGAGTAAGGAAAGGCGGTGTACATCCATGTTTGGCGTTTGCCTCATCGAAAGCTTGCCCTTGGCGATTGGGTTTGCTATCTCGATCCAAGATAGATTTCAGGTATTAAGGCAACCTATATAGTTGCCGCAAGGATTTTGCGGTCGTGGCGGAACTGGTAGACGCGCAGCGTTGAGGTCGCTGTGGGCAATGCGCCCGTGGAAGTTCGAGTCTTCTCGACCGCACCATTTTCTCCAAGGCCCATCGCAAATGCGGTGGGCCTTGGCTTTTATGAAGATGTGTTTCCAACGAGCTTGCTAAGAGAGGGGAAAAACCACAACCGATCCAGCGACGCAAGGCCTGGCGGCAGGATTCGAGACCAAGATCGTTAACGCCCTCGACAACGGTGAATGTGAACAGGTCCAGGCACTCCTGGAGCAGGTTCATTATGCCAACGTAGGCAATCTCAGGCCTCTGCATAGCCCATCACTGCCTTAATCTCGGTGAACTCCTCAAGTCCGTGCAGACCCCATTCGCGACCATTCCCAGAATGTCGGTAGCCGCCGAAAGGGGCGCTCGGGTCGGCGGCGGCGCCATTCAGATGGATCATCCCGGCGCGAACACGGCGCGCGATGGCCTGCGCGCGGGCGAGATCAGCTGATTCTATATAGGCTGCTAGACCGAACGGCGTGTCATTGGCAATGGTGACCGCGTGGGCCTCATCGTCGTAGGCCATGATGCTGAGCACGGGACCGAAAATCTCTTCGCGAGCAATGGTCATGTCTGGTGTCACGTCGGCGAACACGGTGGGCTGGACGAAGTACCCGGCTGGCAAGTCATCTGGTCGGTCCAGGCCGCCCGTCACTAGGGTCGCGCCCTCATTGATGCCGGAACGGATATGGCCTTGGATGCCGCTCCATTGCTTTTCCGAAACCACGGGGCCCATCACCGTATCTTCCGCATTTGGGTCGCCGACCCGTATGCCCTCGGCAGCATGTTTCGCGATCTCGGCGACTTCGACCATACTGGCGCGAGGCACCAGCATGCGGGTGGGGGAATTGCACGATTGTCCTGAGTTACGGAAGCACAAGGTGACACCGCGCGTCACGGCATCCTCGAAATCCACGTCATCAAGTAGAATGTTAGCCGACTTGCCGCCCAGTTCTTGTCCAACCCTCTTGATGGTCGGCGCGGCGGCCTCAGCAACGGCGATGCCGCCGTGGGTCGAGCCGGTGAACGACACCATGTCGACATCCGGGTGACGGGCGATGGCCGCGCCCACTACGGGGCCTTCACCCTGGACCATGTTAAACACGCCCCTTGGTACGCCGGCCTCTTCCAAAAGTTCAGCTAAAATAATCGCTGGGCCGGGCGCCAGTTCGGAAGGCTTGAGCACCATTGTGCAGCCCGCGGCTAATGCAGGCGCCACTTTGCAGGTGATCTGGTTCATGGGCCAATTCCACGGAACGATCATGCCACAGACCCCGATGGGTTCGCGTATCACACGCGTGGCGTTGATATCTCTCTCAAAATTGTACGTTTCGATGATCTTGAGAACCTGCTTGAAGTGACTGAGCCCCGCACCGGCCTGGAAGCGCACGGCGAATTTCTTCGGCGCCCCCATCTGTTCGGAGATTGCCGAGCCAATATCGTCGAAGCGCGCTTTGTATCCGTCGGTGATGCTCTGCAGGAGTTCGATACGCTCGTTCAATGAGGTTGCGGCGAATCCGGGGAAGGCGTTTCTGGCGGCTTTAACGGCCCGGTCAACGTCATCCTCATTACCTAAATGCAGTTTTCCGCTAACCTGTTCGGTGGCTGGATTAACCAAGTCCATGGTTGGCCGATCACTCAAGGTTTGCCATTCGCCATCAATGAAAAACTGCGGTTTATCAGTCATTTTTGACCTCAATGTTCGACTTGTTCGGAAAATCTAACGGGAAGTTTCCCGCGTTCCATCGAAAACATAAAGCGGACCCATTTCGAAAGCGCTTTATTCCGTCTGTCCACATCCCTAAATAATATCTATGTGAAAGACATCCGCCCAGGAAAAGCGTGGGAAATATGACGGGCAATTCTCGCATGAGCACTCAACCGAATACGCCATATCGCGTCGCATTTATTCACGCGCCGGATCCGGGCTACGCAGATACGCAGAACTACGGCGCCAAATTCATGCCTGTCTGGGCCTACACGTTGGCCGCACATATCCCCGATGACGGACGGTTCGTTACGTCACTCTATGACTGCCGCTTTGAGCCCGAAGAGAAGATCGCCGAACATGACTTGTTTCTGTTCAGCGGCATTAACCAGGACAGTGGCAATATGGAGGCCGTTCGTGCGCGCCTAGAGGCACGCTACCCCAACGCCAAATCCATGATCGGAGGGCCCATCTGCTGGTCATTCGATCAGGCCGACACTCTGGACATGCTGAACGGGTTCGACCATGTCTTCATCGGCGATGGGGAGGAAGCGATTTCCAGCCTCTTGGAAGCCTTGCGAACCGGCACGCCTCTAGAGCACGTGAGTAGAGCGAAAAAACGATTCGCTATCGCTGACGCCCAGCCCTTCCACAAACCGATGCTGGATGAAACTGTGGGCCGATACTACGGTGCCGTTCTGGAGGTGTCGCGGGGATGTCCGTTCCTATGCGAGTTCTGCGATATCCGGATTCTTCCGGACAACAACCGCTCTCACAACAAGTCACCGGACCTGATCGTACAAGAACTGGACCACCTGTGCCGCCAAGGCGTTAACCAGATTCTGTTTGCATGCGATAACTTCATAGGTGAACCGCGCTGGGCGGAAGAAGTCATCGATAAGATCCTGGAATGGCAGGACCGCACAGGCTTTCGACCGAGCTTATATACCTGGCTTACCATCAATCTTTACAAGTTCGAGGACCTGATGGTGAAGATGCGCAAGTGCGGTTTCGACATGTTGTTTATTGGCATCGAAAGCTTCAGCAAGAACTCACTTCTGGAAACGGCCAAGGTGCAGAACACTGCGACCGACATGGTCAGCGTCGTCCGCGAGATCCAATCCTACGGTTTCATCGTCGTTGCCGGCCTGATATTCGGCTTTGATTCAGACACAGATGATTCCTTTCAGGTGACCCTAGACGGCTTGCGGGGCTCCGCCCTGTTGTCGGGTGATCCGTCCTTGCTGACGGCGCTGCCGGGAACACCGCTCTACCGGCGTATGAAGCTCTCCGGTCGCCTTCGCGACGTGCGTTTTGGTCTGGGGGGATACAAGTACCAGACCAACATCCGCTACCTCCTCTCCGCTCGCCAGATGGTGGATGGCTACAAATGGTTCGTCACCGAATTTTGCAACGGTGCATATCAATATAAGCGCCTTAAGGCCTTCTTCGACTTGCTGGAGGAAGGTCGGTTCGTAGCCATGGAAGGGAAGGGCTTCGGTAATCTTGGCCTGTTTCTAAAGATGATTTTTAAGAACAAGGCCGCCCTCTGGCAGATGACCCAGCGCCTGACCCGGTTCGCTGCGCAACCGGCTAACATCTACTGGGCCACGCGCGGACTTCTCCTGGCGCTCTCTCGGCCCGGCCGCGGCGCCTTTGGGTATTTCCAGTTCTGGTTCTTTGCCTGGACCAATGCGGTTCTCAAGTATCGCTACATTTCAGATAGCGATTTCGACATCGAAGGCGTGGGGGCAGCATTTGACGTGAAGGACATTCTGCCGGATGACTATGTATCATCTGCCAACGAGGCTATTCCGCCGCAGAAAATCAAGGCACAGCTTCGAGCCACTGTGACCCAATTGGAAACTGTCATCGCCGAACGCGGCGCGTAAACCGATCCCCCCGCTCCAACAGCTCACTTTACCTTGACGTCAACGGAAAGTAACGTAGGCACCAAGGGAGATATCATGTCCGAAACATGGGGTATCGCCGAGCTGGCGGCGGAATTCGGGGTCACGACCCGCACTATCCGTTTCTACGAAGACAAGGATTTGATCGCACCGGAGCGGCGCGGCCAGCGCCGTGTCTATCATCTCCGTGACAAGGTGCGTCTCCAGTTAATCATGCGGGGCAAGCGCCTTGGCTTCTCCTTGGACGAGATCCGGGCCATGGTCGATCTCTATGACGCAGATCCTACGGAAGTTTCGCAATTACGGCTCTTCTTGGACAAGCTGCGCGAACGTAAAGGCCTGCTGACGATACAACGCGAGGACATTGATCAGGTGCTAAAGGAGATCGCTGCACGTGAAGCGCAATGCGAACGTCTGTTGAGCGAAAAACAAACAGGTGCAAAGCGCGCCCGTAATTAAGGACACAACACCATGACAAACACTATTAATGTCGGAATTGGCGGGCTGGGGGCCATTGGCATGCCCGTGGCGCGCTGGCTGGATGCCGGGGTTACCGGCCTCCGCCTTGCCGGCGTATCGGCAGGCAACAAGGAACGGGCGGCCCAGCGGGTATCGGACTTCGCCTCTCCGCCCCCAGTTCTGGACCTACCGGAACTGGTCACGGCCTCCGATGTGTTGGTTGAGGCGTTGCCGCCGCAGCATTTCGGCGAACTGGCGGACCTGACCATGGCAGCCGGTAAGAAGTTGATTGTGCTGACCCTGACATCGCTGCTACCGCGTCTTGATCTAGTGGACAAGGCGACGGAAACGGGCGGACAGATCATTGCCGCGACGGGTGCTCTAGTTGGCTTCGATGCTGTGCGCGCGGCGGCGAAAGGGGAAATCTATTCAGTCACAATGAAGACCCGGAAGCCGCCGGAGGGACTGAAGAAAGCGACCTTCGTAGTAGAGCAAGGTATCAACCTGGACGGTCTCAAGGAGCCGCTCTGTCTCTATAGCGGATCGGTACGCGACGCAGCGGCGAAGTTTCCAGCCAACGTCAATGTTTCGGTTGCCCTGGCTCTGGCCGGCATCGGCCCAGACAAGACCCAGTACGAGATCTGGGCGGATCCGGCAATGACGCGCAATACCCATGAAATCAGCGTGGACGCAGACTCCACTCGGTTTGATATGACCATCGCCGGCGTGCCCACGGAAGAAAACCCAGCAACGGGCAAACTGACACCGCTATCGGTGATGGCGACGCTTGAACGATTCGTCGCGCCGCTCACCGTCGGCACCTGACGAACGTAACCGGCGGAGCTGAGTTCGGTCTTATCAACGGCATGGGCTCGGTTGAGCGGGAATACGTATCAGGGGTCATCAACCGATCAGACTTTCCCTATCCTGGCCTTGTGTGCCCTGGTTCCAAGAAATTCATCACCAACGAGGTATCGCATCTTCCCGACGATGTGAAACACAAGGTCATTTGCAGCAACGCCAGACACCTTTACGGATTTAACGTAGACGGTGATCAGGGGCTTCAGGTCGCTGCCGACTGAGCACCATTAAATTGAGGTCAGGTAGACAAGGGAGGATGCCCGTGCGACAGACAACCCGCCTGCGCGAACTATTGAAATCCGGGAAGACGCTGATTGTCCCCGGCTGTTACAACGCCATGAGCGCCAAGGTCCTTGAGAAGGTCGGGTTTCCGGCGGTCTACATGACTGGATACGGCACATCGCTCGCGTTGCTGGGCATGCCGGACGCCGGCCTGGCAACCATGAGCGAAATGCACGCCAACGCGCGCTATATCGCCAACGCCGTCGACGTGCCGTTGATCGCGGATTCCGATAACGGTTATGGCAACGCCATCAACGTGATCCGCACCGTTCGGGAATATATTCAAACCGGCGCGGCGGGCGTGCATATCGAGGATCAGATCATCCCCAAACGCTGCGGCCATGTGGCCGGTCGTCAGGTGATCCCCATGCATGAGGCTGTAGGCAAGTACCGCGCCGCTGCGGATTCCCGCGATGAGATTGACCCGGACTTCGTTTTGATTGCCAGAACAGATGCCCGCGGCGCCCACGGCGGCAACCTGGACATCGCCATTGAACGAGCCAACGCTTATTTAGAGGCCGGCGCGGATTTGGCCTTCGTTGAAGGGCCGACAGACAAAGATG
>CAZNWX010000111.1:0-6877 GCA_964576415.1 uncultured Magnetovibrio sp.
AGCGACTTGTCAGACGATAGGATTTGATGGCCCACTTCCGCCTTGGGCGGCAACGCCATTACTTTGGTGTCGGCAATCACCTTAGTTTGGCACGCTAGGCGGAAATTCTCACGAACCTCCTCGTGACCCAACTGGACCGTATCCTGAATGGTCGGCGGCGGCACCTCGCCGCTGATGATCTTGACCCGGCAGGTGCGGCATCGGCCACGCTCGCCACAAGTCGCCTCAATTTCGACGCCTGCCATATGGCCGGCTTCAAGCAACGTCTTTCCACGGTCGATAGTCGTGGATCTCTCCTTCGAGGCTCCCTCCGGGTCGACGTAAGTGATCGAGACTGTATCTGCCATCTAAGCCCAGGCTTCTCGTGGTTCCTTAACCAGGTTGAGAGCGAGTCGGACGGCTTGCACTGCATCCACCCCCCAGCCATCAGCACCGCATTGATCAGCCCAATCCTGCGTTGTCGGTGCGCCGCCAACCAAAATATGAACCTTATCTCGATGTCCCGCCTTCTGAAATTCTTCGATGGTGACCTGCTGGTAATAGACCGTCGTCGACAAGAGGGCCGAGAATCCAACCAAATCAGCCTTCTCCGCTTCGGCAACTTCAATGAACTTGTCCGGATGGACGTCAGTGCCGAGGTTGATTACGTTAAAGCCGGCGTTTTCGAGCATGATCGTGACAATAGACTGTCCGATATCGTGCATGTCGCCCAATACGGTGCCCATGACGAAGGTGCCGACTGGCTTTTCCGCCATCGCCGCTAATAATGGTCGGATCAGCGCCAAGCCCGCCTTCATGGCGCGGGCCGTGATCAACATCTCGGGAATGAAAATGATCTGCTCAGTGAAACGATCGGCTTGTATGTTAAAGCCTGGGAACAGGCCATCGTCCAGAATGACCCTTGCATCGATATCAGCGGCTATGGCTTCCTCAACGCGTTCATGAGAATATACGTGATCGCCCGATTCTACTGCATCCCATAGGGTCTGCCATTCCCATCCCTCGGGCGCACGTTCTTCCCATCCTTCAGGGATTTTAAGTACCGGTTCAGACATGGGTTATTGTCTCCTTATTTTTCAGATGGGATCAGTCAAAGGGATAACGCCCGTAGGTGCCAAAGTCGCGTTGCGCCTCCAGCATGGTGTAGATGTTCTGTACGGGCACGTCGGCCAAGACGTAGTGGGAAGGCGAGAAGATGTATCCGCCGCCAGTACCCAAGTTCCGCATGCAATCCAGAACGCCTTGTCGAATATCTTCAACCTGACCACGCGGCAGTAGGTTCTGCACATCAAAGCCGCCAACGAAGGCAATGTCATTGCCATACTTCTTCTTTAATCCGACCTGATCCTTGTTGCCCCCGGTCGGCTGCATAAGGCCAGAGAGGTCGACGCCAAGCTCGATCATGTCACCGATGATTGGCGAATAATCCCCACACGAGTGCAACTTAATGAAGATGTCGGACCGTTCCTTGCGCCAGGCATCAAACATATACTTAAACCGAGGCTTCGCCAGTTCGCGCCATTGGTCCGGTGAGATCATCATCGCCTGCTGAGCACCAACATCGTCGCCGACGCGCACCATGTCGACACCGCGCTTGATGATGTTGCGGCCCAGTTCCGTGTAGTATTCGGTGAGGCCGTCAAGGACGCCGGCGATCATGTCGGGTTTGTCGAACATCATCAGGAAGAATTTCTGGGTGCCGACGATGTGGGCGTACGCTGCCTCGATCAGGGTCGACGACATATCCACGATGATAAAGTAATCGTCCTGATATTTTGCGCAGAGCTCGTCGATAGGATCGAGAATTTCGGGATCGGCCGGATCGGGCCACGTGTAGTTGGCGAGCTCTTCTTCCGACGTAATCGGGTGGGAGCTTGGGAAGTTCTCTGGCACAACCTTCGCCGGCCCCCAGAATTCCTGCGTCTTGGAAAACTCGGCTTGTTCCTCCGCGTTCCGGCCTTGCAACCCGCTTTTGCCGTAGCCAACGCCGAAGTGGTTGTGCCAGGTTTCACCAATCTCGATGTGGCGGTGGGAGAAATCGGCGTTGATACCGACTTGATAAAGAACGATGTCGTTGCCAAGCCTGAGCTCCAAATCAGGGTTGTGGGCACGCCCCGTTGAAGCGTCTTTGATCCCGTAAACGCGGGCCAGCTTCTCCTTCGCTTCGTGCTTAAAACGATAGAACAAAGGCACCCGGTCTACCGGTTCGTGACGTAATACCCGTTCTACCCGCTCGCGTGGTTTCAGTTCTTTCATATCGTATATCCTCCCTTTCGACGCATGCTTCACTGGAGCGCAGACGGCGCTCCGGATCATGAGTGGCTCTTATCGTCCGCGCTTGGCTCCAGTCTTGGCGCGGATGTGCTTCAAATATTTCATGGAATATTCGTCTTTCCCGGTCAGCGCGTTGGCCGCGAACATGAAGTCCTGCAAACCTTCGGGGTTGTTCATGATCGGGTCAATCATGACAGCGTCGCAACCAGCCTGGATGGAAAGCGACACAAACACGTCGTTCATCAGTTTGCGCTGTGGCAGGCCAAACGACACATTGGAATGGCCCCCGAAGATATGTACATCAGGAAAACGCTCGCGAAGGGTTCCCACGGCGTCCAAATAATGCATGCCGAACTCCGGTCCAGCACCAACGGGGAAAACCAGCGGATCCAGATACCGGTCCTCCATGGGGATGTCGTCAACGTCCATCATCTCCATACAGGTGGTCAGGTTTTCAACGCGCTCCTCAGCATTCTGAGGCATGCCCGCATTGCCGCTAGCGTTGGCGAACAGCAGCGCATTGTGCTCCTTCGCCATGGGCACCAGTTCCTGGCGACCGTCTTCCAGGTTGAATGAGTTGATCGCCGGCCGGTTCTTAGAGCCGTCGTGAGCTTCCAGGCCGGCATAGATGGTCTTTGAATCAGAGGAATCGATCGCGACGATACTGTCGGTCACCTTCTGCGCCGTCTCCACTGTCCATTTGATCCATTCGAAACGCTCTTCCGGAAAGACAGACATCTCATCAACGCAAAGATCGATGATGTGCGCGCCATGCTTCTCCTGATTCTTGATAGCCCAGGAGATGTAATTCATGTCTTTCTTACGAAGGGCCTGGGCGATATGCGGGATCATGAAACTGTTCCGCTCCGCCGGATCTTCCGGAATGATATCGGTGCAGTCCAATATCCGGTCGTTGCCGTCCAGGTCCGTATACTTGATCCCGGTCTTGCCATCTTCCTCAATCACGCGGGGATTTGTCGCTTTGATCTTGCGGGTCGAGTTGAAGTTCTCGCCGATGACAATCAATCCACCATCGTTTCCCAACATGTCTTTTCCTTATTCATTACTTGGCCAATTCGGCCAGGTTTCTTTTGTTCTTAGCACTTGCCAAACCCGGCCATCTGGACCGATTGTTTGTCGTGTTTCCACTGGGCCATGTATCCCTGCAGCGGCGATCCATGTCTCAATTTATCCGTTCCCCTTGACCAAGCCGTATAGGCCGGAGCGCGACATCTTAGGTAGCATCGCGCAGCTCTCAAGCAATCGAACCGGCAGGTCGACGCCGTCAAAAACTTCGAAAAGCTGCCGCTGATCCTCAAGCGACCACATCTCCGAATCGCCATCGACTTTATAACTGTATCCAGGTCCCATGCGCTGGCCCGGCCGGAGACCTTCCGGCCCAACCAATTCGCTCAGATGGTTGACGAAACTCCTAGTTGCCCATTCGATACCAAGCCAACCTGCAGTCTCCAGAAACAGGGCCTCAAGTGGCTCGAACTCGTCCATGCAGCCGATCACTTCGTCGTCAAGACCTTTGCCCACGGTGATGACCACGACCACAACCTCGGCGGCACCGGAAAGATAGTGGGCGAAGGCGTGGTTCTCGAAAGCCAGTCCGTTGGCCAACTTTAGGCCGTCGCTATCGCAGTCGGTAATGGGAACACGTCGGAAGTAGACGATCGACGTCATCACTCCGGCCGCTCGTTTCGATATAACTTCAGCCGTCTTCCGGATGACTGGCCGAACCTTATCCATATCCTTGTAGCCGTGAATGCGCAGCATCTTCAAAGGGTCGATAGACGGCGTTCCAGGTTCAAAAACCCCGACTTTATCGACCTTCGGCAAGTCGCCAGATATGGCTATAGCGTGTTCCATTGACAGAAAATATCAGAAATATATTTTGTGTCAAATGGTCGCTTCCCGCGCCAACCGCAACTATTTGCAATTAATCGGACTTGGCTAAAGCGTCGTCACGAATTTCTGCGAAGCGGGATTCGATTTCATCGGCAATCTCCTGCACGACCGCGTCGGCGGAACCATCCTGTTCTGTTTTCGGCCCCTTGTTCCACTCCTCCAGATACGCGTCCGTTCCAGCAAACTTCCGGCGCATCGCCGCCTCATCAATAAGTGCTTGAAATTTATCACTTAACTGAATTTTCTTTACGCCATCACTATCTCGCGCCTCGACCAGAGACGGGATTTCCTGCCAATAGAGAACCTGGTATGTGGCCATGTGTAATACCTCCATCCTATACTCGGTCGGAACCTTGAACGTTGTTCGTTCAACTTCCTGAGGAAAATCATGCTGCGCTTTCTCAGATGCGCCCGAATATTGTCCGTTTCCGCACCGTCGGCGCGATCGGAAGATGCACAATCCAAACGCCCAAATCAAGAAATATATAATAAGAGTTCGCTGATTTTCTTCGATACGCCAGAGAATAATTATTCATTTTCAGTGCATTAGAAACGTTACGCCGACACTTCTATCTCTCTAGTAGCATCGGCGATCGCATGCGTTATATGCATGGGGTGATCAGGAGTATCAATTGTATTCAGTTGCGGTGGAAATTCTACGGCTCTAAGGTATGTGGCATCAAGAAGGAGAATAATATGGCTTTTCTTCGGTTTGCGGTGCCGGAATATGATTTTCGACCCTTCAAGGATTTGAGCTGGACAGCACCAACCTTTCTGAGCGCAGGTGAGATTGGTGCACGCATTAAAGGTCAGGCGAACGAGGACGCCAGCGCCCATGGCTGCGCCGCTATTGAGGTGGATACGGCGGTCTTCGAGAAGTTCAACGTGCACCACCGCAATGATGGAATCGCCGCCGCCGCTCTCGGCGAGCACTGCCACGCCGTCATGTGCGTAACACCGTCCGTGGACGTCCATCTCCTCGGCCGTTCTTATGCATGGTGGAACCAAAGAGTGCTGATATTGGACTCCGTAGATCCGGCGAATATGAACGTGGTATTCGAATGGCGGACACCTCGCCCGATGAACACGCGGCTGGGCCCGGATAATGGGGCAACCATTCCCGGCGGGGTTTACTACGTCATTTCGTCACATATGTATGATGACTATTGGATCGCAAACCGCACGATCACGGATAACGACTGGGACGGCGGCGAAGCGGCCGATGGTTTTAGAGTTCTCGGGGCATCGAAAGACGACGCCAACGAGTTCTGCGAATGCAATTTGAGTTTCAGCTGGTCGAACTAGGCAGCGGATAAGGAGTACATAAGATGGCCCGAATTCTTCCTGATAACCTTGTCCCTGATTTCTTGGATGCCTATGAAGTAACAGGCTTGGCCGACGACTGTTCCGCCGATCAATTGACTATCAAAATCTGGGACAAGTACGGTAAAAAGCCCGAGGAAGGCAAAGAGCAAGCAACCGGCTCATTCATAGCCGCTATTGTCCTCTGCGACGACTGCAGCAAAGGTGTGCAGTTGCATCGCGAAGAATTGGAAGCTGTTCACGAATAGCGCGGCCTAAGACGTCTCTGTTCCGGCGACCTCCTGTCGGCGGCGCTTCTGCAGCTTATACCATGTCATCAGGGCGAAGGCAGGCGCACCGACGGAAGCGCCGACCACGAACGGCATTTGCCATCCCAGCCAAACGACAGGCGCAAACAGATATAGAACATCGTCAAAGTCGAATCCTGCAAAGCCTGAGTAGGCTTTTTCGCCAGTGTCCTTGTTCATCTGGTCAATGGATTCTGCAAAAATCTCGGCGGCAAACACGCCCAATGCGCCCATTATCCCCATGAGAATTGCCCAATCGCCAAGAAAACTGTGCCGCAATCCAACGCCAGCGCCGAGGAAGAACAAGGACGTCACCGCCACATCGCAAACCATGTCATACTTGTGTCCCCAGGGGCTGGTCTTGCCGCTGACGCGGGCCAACTCACCGTCCGCGCGGTCAAGGAAAGCGGAGAAGAGCCATAACCAGCCGCCCCAGATGTCCCACGAGCGTTCGCCAACAGCAAAACACGCGCAGGCGGCGACGCCTGAGACCAATCGGGTCGTGGTCAGGTGATTGGGAGTGATGGGCGTGTTGACCAAGGGAAGGATGCACACGCGTGCAATCTTGTGGGTCCAGGAATCACCAACCATGGCGTCGCATTTCGGACGTAAACGTTAATGAAAAAATCATGGAATATCCCGAAATGAGATCAAATCCGCGTCCTTGACGGCACGTCGCACGTCGTCATGGAGCAGCGCTCGATACTCCTCTTCAAACTGATAGTCATAAGCTGCGTCTTCGGTCTCCGGCCAACGTCCCGTAGCCGGATGACACACGACCTCACTAACCCCATCGGGCAATGATTCGAGGATCGGCTTTAGGCGTTCCAGATTCATACGGCCCGTGTCCCGAAGGCCATACATGCGGTCATTCACGCGAATTTCATAGCGGGCCGCGCGGCGTCGCATCAGCGAGATCCACATGCCTACAAAATGTTCGGTCACAGATACCTTCCCCTGGGGTGGCGGTGGTTCGAAGGGAATACGGATCGCACGAAGGCCATAATCTTTGCCGATCCGCAAGATCATGCTGAACACAGTGGGGTGGATGTGCAGATGGTTGTGGGCATTAACGTGAT
>CAZNWX010000112.1:0-1523 GCA_964576415.1 uncultured Magnetovibrio sp.
GCTCACCTTCATGTTGTTCAACATTCTGCCGACCCTGATCGAAATTCTCATGGTGTGCGGCATTCTGTGGAGCCTCTACGGTTGGCGTTTCGCCGCCGTAACCCTGTTGACCCTTGTCGCCTACATCGCGTGGACGACCTTCATCACCGAATGGCGAACCCAGTTCCGCCGTGCCATGAACGATACGGATTCTGACGCCAACACGAAGGCCATCGACAGCTTGCTGAACTTCGAAACCGTGAAATACTTTGGCAACGAGGACCATGAGGCGCGGCGCTTCGACACCGCGCTTCAGCGATATGAGGATGCCGCTGTGAAAAGTGGTAGCTCCCTGGCGTTTCTCAACATCGGCCAAGGAGCAATCATCGCGACCGGCGTGACCATCGTCATGATCATGGCGGGGCACGGCGTGGTCGATGGCAACATGACTATGGGCGATTTCGTTCTTGTCAACGCCTACCTGCTGCAGATGTTCATGCCGCTGAACTTCCTGGGTTTCGTTTACCGGGAAATCAAGCGCTCGCTCACGGACATGGAGACCATGTTCCAGATTCTGGCCGAGAATGCCGAGGTTGAGGATTCCCCGAACGCCAACGAATTGAACATCGACGGAGGCCATGTAGTCTTCAGCGGTGTCACCTTCAACTACGATCCGCGCCGCCCCGTCCTGGAGGATGTCAGTTTCCATGTCCCGTCGGGCGGAACAGTCGCTATCGTCGGCGCCAGCGGCTCGGGGAAATCGACAATCTCACGGTTGTTGTTCCGGTTCTACGACATTACCAGCGGCACAATCACCATCGACGGCCAGGATATCCAAAACGTCACCCAAGAAAGCCTTAGACGCGCCATAGGCATGGTTCCCCAGGACACGGTCCTCTTCAACGACACCATTTATTACAACATCGCCTATGGTGGACCCGGAGCTTCCCCCGCCGAAGTTGAGGACGCGGCGCGCCTTGCGCATATCCATGACTTCATCATGGACTTGCCGGACGGTTACCAATCTACCGTCGGCGAACGAGGTCTAAAATTATCCGGCGGCGAACGGCAACGGATCGCCATTGCGCGGACGGTGCTGAAGAACCCCCAGATTCTCATCTTCGATGAAGCAACCTCGGCGCTGGACAGTCGCACAGAACAGGGAATCCTGGCCGCGTTCCGCGACGTGTCCAAGGACCGAACCACCCTGACGATCGCGCACCGGTTGTCGACAATCATCGAGTCGGACGAGATCCTAGTGCTGTCTGGCGGCGCCATCGTGGAGCGTGGCCGCCACCCGGACCTTTTGGCCGCAGATGGCGTTTACGCGGATATGTGGGCCCGTCAACAGGCCGCAGCTGAAGTCGAACGGACATTGCGTGCGGCAGAGGACACGGGAGCGATCACCGGGACTGCGCCGGCGCATCCTTAATCTCGATATCGCTGACCGTGATCCGATAGGATGGCTTGGGCCTCGGAAAAAGGGAGTAATGGCCAACGCGGATTGTCGGACGCGACACGGGCATCGTAAATGCTTCTGTATA
>CAZNWX010000112.1:1533-6819 GCA_964576415.1 uncultured Magnetovibrio sp.
AGCAGGTGCGACAATTGACGCTGAATCGTCCTGCTTGCTGGTCATTGATGATTTTGACAAAGGCTGGGTTTGAAAACGAATGGAGTTCGTTCAGCGGGCGGTCATGAATATTTCCGATGGTGAGCGATCCATCCACATCCCGGCACGCGCAAGCACGCAAATCACCGTCGGCACTGATCTGCGGTGCACAGAACAGAAGTTGGCAGGCACCGAGCATGTATATGAAGCGCCCGTCGGTCAAAGGGGTTCCAATTTCCGCCACATCGACGTCGGAAACAGCGCCACCCCAATTGTCATAATCTTGGCTAACAATGATGGATGCACCGCTGATTTCAGATAATTTTTGCAGTGCTGTAACAATGTCGGACGCGGGCAAGTCGTTGATCGTCATGTCTCCCGTAGACCGGATACTGACGTGGATTTCTAGATCCGTTCGAGTTGACGTTAACAGCGACGTCATTGCTTTCAGATTGACGAGTAGGCGCTGATATTGGGCGTCGCCCTTTCGGGTAATTTTTTGGAAAGAATCGCGATCGTGACCGTATATGCTTATGTGTAAGGAGCCTAGTTTCCGGAGTTCGACCAGTGTTTCCAAATCTTTTGGAGAGGGCAGGATGAAGTTGGTGAAAAAGCCATACCGTTCGATCTTTCTATGGTCGTCCACGTATTGAAGTTTGTCGGTCCAATTTGGATCCGCGAAGATCTCCCCGAGCATTGGCGTGAGCCATATTTCCTTACTTCCGTAATGAACAATCTGTTCTACGGTTTCTTGAAACTGGGCTAAGTTCATGAAATTTCCCGGCCCACGTTTCGGATAGGCGCAGAACCGGCAGGCCAGATTACAGCGTTGCGACGTTTCAATGCAGGCGGCGGTGCGCGGTGTTGGGACATGGGTCCGACGAAGGATTCGGCCACGACTGATCGCGACGAAGTTGCCAAGGGAGCGTCGAAGCGTTTTTAGCATTCCAGGAATGGACAATACATGTGTTCCAGTAAAGAGTGATCGCCCGATATCATTGCATGGGCTAGGCAAAATTTAAACGATCAGAGTGACCTCCAATCCTCGGCGATGAACAGCTTATGACTTCTTACAGGTCGCCATGAGAATGCCGCCAAACGGTCCGATGCGCTGTTCCGCCAGAAGCGTCAGGCTCAATTTGAGCAAGACCCGCCCGACGATAGGCACGTCACGCAGTTGCAACGGTGTTTGACGGATTCGGATATTGGCAAGTCCAGCCTCATGCAGCAGGGTTTTGAACTCCTCACGGGTGTAGGTCTTGGCCAACTTATTTTCCCGCCCGTTGGTCTGCCATTCGCCTTCCGTATTGGCGTTTAGCCAATCCTGAATCCCACGCCTGCTGAAGTTACCAAAGAGTACGGCGTGAAGCTGATACCAGTAGAACATCATCGAACGGGCTACGTACAAGCCAATATAGGCCACGCCGTCGGATGCCACAATTCTGGCCCATGCGATCGGAAATAACCGATCACCTCCTCACAAATGTGACCCGAGATAGCATGGGCTGGGTTTTCGGCCCCGGTCTCCACTAAAACGCTCCTGATATTCAGAAAAATTGAACAAATCATATAATGCGATTGATTATCACTTGCATTAAAGAAAGCCCTAACTCTATAATGCATGCGACTCGGTCCATGCCCTCGACTTCCCATCCCCTCCTCACAAATGTGAACCGAGAAAGCATGGGCCGGGTTTCCAGCCCAGATCTCCATTGATCCTCCTCTAATATTTTTCAAAACTAACCAAAATCATGTATTGCGATTGATTATCACTTGCATGTCTGAGCCGTCTAGCCTTATACTGCGATTGATTATCATTATTAACTTACCATCTGGAAATCTTTATGAGTGCTTCAGGGACAACGATTGCGGATTTGGCGGTTCTTGGTGTCGTGCAACGAACCTCTGTCCAACCGGACCGCATTCGCTCTGCCGTCAAAGGCCTGTTCCCGGATCAATGGCTGCCGACCGCCGGCGTTGTCGACGCGGCCGTGGAGCGCGCCGTATCGGCCGGCCATCTTTCGATTTGCCACCCGGGATCTCAGAAAATTACGATCAGCACCACAGACGCCGGACGCGCCCAGTTCCAGGCCCTCCTACTGACCGATCCTGGCGATACCCTCTCCCCCGCCGTACGAACATTGGAGGCTATGCAGTTTTGTTTTCTGGATCTTACAGACGCCAGTACGACAAGGAAGGTCCTCAACCGCATCCGCCGTCGAACGAAGCAAAGACTTACCGCGTTGAGACAGCGTACCCAGAAATGTCCACATGCGGGCCGGTACGCAAGCCTCTGGATTTCCATGGAGACGCGGCGCCTGGAAACATCGGCACAGTTGATCAATCTAGTCTGTTCCGACGTTGAACACGAGGTCCAGGACGCGGCGTCCACGGGGGCTATCTCATGATGGTGCAAATGGTCGATACCATTTCGTGGATTAGCGTGCTTATCCACGAAACCGAAGCCTGGCGAAGCAGCACCAGTGCATGCCGCAACAGCGACAATAAGCTCTCCGATAGGGCAGCTGTACGCCGCGATATCACTGCTGTACAGGCACGCCGAATGGAGAGCTTCAGTGATGTGTGACGCATGCAACAACGCTGTGCCCGAGGAACCAAGCCTGGGTCGGCGGCGCATCTGGGATTTAGCTGGCGGCTGGCACTGCGCTGTTATCGGAACCTGCCTCACCTTGTCTGACCTGCGCGTGCTTGCCCGTAAGCTGAAGGTGCAGACCGTCCCAGGTTTTTCGCCAGATTACCAACTGCACGGGTTCTTTGTGAAAGAAGCCGAAAACAACGGTAAGCCGTCGAAAATGCTGAACAAGCTCCTGGAACGACGGCACGCCATTTCAATCCGCCGTGCCCGAACCATGAAAACCGCTGACGAGTTAGTTGGTTTTTGGCAGGAGGCCCTCGAAACCGGCGACATTCCCGGCCCGTACTGGGCGATCTTAAGCCATCCCTTGGCGCCGTCGGAGCTTTGCGAGCGCATGTTCGCGGACGTCCATATGCTGTCGCACCTGGTGGGCGCATCCAACCGCGTCGACATACGGCGCCTGCAGGATACAGAGGAACACGTAGACCTGTTGAACGCGCAACTGCAACGCCAGCGCCAACACCATCAGCGAAAACTCATCGAAAAGGATACCGTGATCACCGAATTACACGACAAACTCCGCACGGCGCAGGAACTACCCCGCCCCGCCCGCGACGTTCCCATCACGGATAATTCGGGCGCTATGATCGCGGAACTGCGGCATGAAAACGCCCGTCTTTCAGCCTTGAGCGCCAATACGCAAACGTCCCATGCCTGCGCCGCATCAAAGATCGAAGAACTGGAGGCGCTGGTTCAATCCTTGCGGGCTGAAAACGCAACACTGGAGCACACGCTAGCGGAGGATGCTCATTCGAAAGAAGACGGCTGCCCATTCGATCTGGGCGGGCGGTGCCTTCTTTATGTTGGAGGCCACCAGCATACGGTTCATCGCCTGCGGGCCTTGGTGGAAGATTGGAATGGTCGATTTCTTCATCATGATGGCGGTGTGGAACGTTCAATTAATGAACTGGCCAGCGCCGTCACCAAAGCGGATGCGGTCGTATTTCCCACAGACTGCATCAGCCACAGCGCCGCCAACAAGGTCAAACGGCTTTGCCATCAAAACATGAAGCCGTTTGTCCCGCTGCGAACATCCGGCGTCGCCTCGTTCGTTGCCGGACTGCGAGACGGCCTGGACGGTCAACCCGCCGCACCGGAACTTTCAGCCATAGGATAACCCTTATGACCCGCATCAGTTCAACGGATCACGCCGCCATGGCCATGGCGCTGTCGGAATTCCCTTTCGGCGAACAACTGTTCTTGTGGGGCATCCGCATGTGGGTACGCTCGTACAATGAGGGCGCCAACATTCACAATATTCTCCACAATGGCTTCAAGTTGGCGGGCGTTCCAACAGCGCTCGGCGCCCTCGATGCCATGATGGGCATTTTCGCCACGTCTGGACACGGCATCATAGATATCCGATGCCCGAAATGTACGGAAGTCAGCTTGGATGAGCATCGGATCATGGGCGCTATTGCCGTTCTCCAGCACACGGACCAACCATCGGACGGCGAAGCCTACCTGTCGTACTGGCTTCCGTCGGCGGCGCTTCGAATTCTACGCGGTCCCTCCAGCCAACTGGCGAACATCATGAAACAGGGCGGACTGATGATCCGTGCTCGTCCGTGGGCCCGTAATCTCCGCAGCGATCACGAAATGGTCAAATCTGACTCTTCAGAGAACCACATTCTACATTAATAGCGCAACCAAACGGTCTTAACACAACGGCACGAAGGAATATTTTTATGAGTCAACTCAACCACTTGGGGGTCGGTGGGGTCGTCCCAAAAGTCCGCTTTCCCGTTCGCGAGGGAGATGCCTGGCAAGATCTGACCACGGAAGAGATTTTTGCCGACAAGACTGTCGTCGTCTTTGCACTACCGGGTGCCTTCACGCCGACCTGTTCGTCTTCCCATCTGCCGGGCTACGCGACCTACGCCCAGGAAATAAAAGCCGCCGGGGTGAATGAGATCTACTGTCTCTCGGTCAACGACTGGTTCGTTATGGACGCATGGCGCGAGGGACTTGGGGTTAAGGATGAGGTCTTAATGCTGCCAGACGGCAATGCCGACTTCACGACCGCTATGGGGATGCTCGTGAAAAAACGCCATCTTGGTTTCGGTGAGCGCTCGTGGCGTTACTCCATGATCGTCCACGACGGTGTCATCGACACGCTGTTCGTCGAAGACATCAATGATACCGGCGATCCCTTCGCCGTGAGCGGCGCGTCGGAGATGCTGGAGCACCTGAAACGTGCCGCAGCTGCGGAATAAGAACGACCCCCATCACGAACAGACCTCAATAAGGACACCATAACGTCGCCCCCGATTACCACGCCATTGAATTTCTGTTGTGGGGTCAGGACTTGAACGGCACCGGTCAAGGGGCCGGCAACCGCCCGCACTCGGACTTTGATCTGGCTAATTTCATCAGCGACCATTGTGTTCGCCGGGCCTAATAACTGAGTGCAGCCACGGAGATCCTGAACAGCGATCTCAGAGATATCGTCGCAACCTCGATGCCGGCCGGCAAAAGTCGATGGAATGACGTCCACGCCCATTTCGACTGGCCCCCGCAATGCGGCTGATGCCAATGTGAGATCTTTAAGGCGATCAACGAAAACCACACGACCTCCGACCCTAGAAGCATACTTGTCGCCTTCGGGGTTT
>CAZNWX010000113.1:0-6781 GCA_964576415.1 uncultured Magnetovibrio sp.
TGGGCGCGGGTATAGCGCGGCGCGGTATTGAGTAGCGTCAACGAGAGCAACCGATCGCTGTGACCAAATCCCAGATGCTGACCAACCATGCCACCCATGGAGACGCCCACGTAATGCGCGTGTTCAATGCCAAGGCGGTTCATAAGGGCAATGGCGTCATCGGTCATGTCGCCGACCGTATACGGGCCATCGGGTCGACTGGTTTGGCCATGGCCGCGAGCGTCGAACCGAAGGACCCGGAAACCCGCCAGGGCGGTCAGATGCGGGCGCCAGAAATTCCGATCGGCGGCGAAGCAATGCGCCAGCACGACCGTTGGCGCATTGTCCGGGCCGTCTAGGTCATAGGCGACTGAGAGCGCGCCAAGAGAAATATTTACCATATCCGACCTCCGCCATCAGTTTGTCGCGGCGGTACCAACGACACAATATAGCGACGTTGCAGTCAATTCTGGTAGCGGTCTATCCTGCGTGGAGGCAATCTGCGAAGCTCTTGCCCATGGCTCGGATCAATTGGAAGTAAAGTTCGGGGCCCGCATCCAATGTGGCACCCAAGGGATCGATAACGCCCGACCGCGCCGATGTCCCCTCGATAACCGTGTCCACTAACTTCGATTTGAATTGCGGTTCGGCGAACACACATTTCACGTCCTCTTTCGTAACCTTCGTACGGATGATCTGCAGGCGCTTCGCGCCTGGCATCACTTCTGGTGACACGGTGAGAGTGCCCGAAGACAGCACATGGAAACGTTTTTCAAAGTACTGATAGGCGTCGTGGAAGGTGATAAATTTATGATCATTGGCGTGAGATAAGGATTTCCTGATCTCCGCCGTCAGGTTATCGAGGCGCTTGATAGTCGCGCTGGCGTTGGATTTGTAGATTGCGGCGTGTTTCGCGTCGATGCGAGCGAGAGTGTCGCGTATCACCGTAACGATGGCCTTTGCGTTCTCGGGATCCTGCCACACGTGCGGATCGAACTCGCCGTGGTGGTGATCATCGTGACCATGTTCGTCGTGTTTATTTTCATCGTGACCATGTTCGTCGTGTTTCTTTTCGTCGTGGGCATGTTCGTCGCTCGAGAACGATTCCAAGTCCCGGAAAGGCAGCTTTGTAAGTCCGGCCGTCTCCAAGATCTCGATTACCTTTGCCTTGCCAGCGATCGTTTGAACTGGTTTCTCCATGAAAGTCTCAAGATCTCGACCAAACCAAAAGACCAAGTCCGCGCGGCTCAAATTTGCGGCCTGCGACGGTTTTAAAGCGTAGGTGTGCGGGGAGCCGGCGCCTTCGATGATAAGGTTTGGCGTACCCACATCTTTCATGACTGCGGCGACCAACGAATGGAGAGGTTTGATCGTGGCCACAACCTTCGGTTCGGCGGCGGCGGGAGTTGCAGCGCTAAATGTTAAGAAGCCCGCAAGCGTGAGAGAAGCATAACGTTTCATGGCGATTGACTTTTGTGTAATTGAGTGGGAACGATGAATTAGTATTATTACGTGTTATAACATAACGTTTTCAGTTAACGGTATAACGGCTGGGATAAGCCGCCGCAAGTTTTGTATCCAGAAACTTATGAAAGTATCCTTTCATTCATGCTTGAGAATTCAGTTTCCTTAACGAGACTTCGCAACGCAGGGATTAACCGTGGCGGTAGATGGTTAATTCGTGGGGTCGATATGGATGTCGAAAGGGGGCAAATTGTTACCCTCATCGGGCCGAACGGATCTGGAAAGTCGACTACGGCGAAGATGGCTCTTGGCCTCGTTGCTCCCGATGAGGGGAACGTGAACCTACGTGATCGCCTTTGCGTCGGATATGTACCTCAGAAAGTCAGCGTCGATTGGACATTGCCGCTAACCGTTAGTCGGTTTATGGCATTGACCGGGCGAATACCGGTGCGTCAGATTGATGAGGCCTTGGGTGTGACCGGCGTCTCGCATTTGCGTAATGCGGAAGTGCGGACATTGTCGGGTGGTGAGTTTCAGCGGGCCATGCTAGCACGGGCCATCGCGCGCAAACCGGATTTGTTGGTCCTGGACGAGCCTGTCCAGGGTGTCGATTTCAACGGCGAAATCCTGATTTATGAATTAATCAAGAGCATCCGGGACGACCTTGGCTGCGGGGTCTTGCTGATCTCTCACGACCTTCATGTCGTCATGGCCGCAACGGATCAGGTGGTGTGTTTGAACGGCCATGTCTGTTGTTCCGGCCCACCTGTCGATGTCGCCTCCAGCGATGCGTATCGCGAACTGTTTGGAACGCGGGCGACCCCCACGCTTGCCGTCTATGAGCACAGCCATGACCACGCCCATTTACCCGATGGCCGGGTGCGGCATGCTGATGGAACGATCACCGACCACTGCCATCCCGGGGACGGCCATCATCAAGCCCCGGAGGTCCCTGAGAAGACCGGAACCGCCGATGCTGGATGATTTCTTTGTGCGCGCGCTGGTTGCCGGTGTGGGTGTGGCCTTGGTCGCTAGCCCTTTAGGTTGTTTCATAGTCTGGCGTCGGCTTGCCTATTTTGGTGATACGCTCTCCCATGCGGCTCTGTTCGGCGTGGCGTTGGCGTTGCTGTTGGAAAGCAATATTACGATCACGGTTTTCGGGGTTTCCGTGTTCATCGCCGTCGCGCTCATGTTCCTACAAAAGAGGGCGACGCTCTCCGCGGACTCCCTGCTGGGGTTACTTGCTCATTCGGCGCTGGCCTTGGGCTTGGTCGCCTTGGCCTTTATGACCTGGGTCCGTGTTGATTTGATGGGCTTTCTGTTTGGCGATGTACTGTCTGCATCGGTGAATGACATCACTGTGATTTACGTCGGCGGCGCTTTCGTCATCAGTGTTATGGTATTTATATGGCGGCCCTTGTTCGCGGCGACGGTCAATCGCGAATTGGCGGAGGCCGAGGGGGTCAACCCGGACCGGGACGATGTCGTTTTCATGCTTCTTATGGCAGGCGTCATTGCCATGGCCATGAAAATTGTTGGCGTGCTTTTGATTACCGCGTTGTTGATTATCCCCGCCGCTGCGGCCCGGCGGTTTGCGACGGGACCGGAGCAGATGGCTGTTTTGGCGGCGTTGATTGGTAGCGCGTCGGTATTCGTGGGTTTATTCGGTTCGTTGGAGTGGGATACGCCATCCGGGCCGAGTATTGTTGTCGCCGCGCTGTTATTCTTTATTATTAGCATTTCCCCCTTAGCTGCGCTCGTCACGCGAAATCGGCCTGACCCCATAGTGGACGGAGGATGAAGACCATGGACCATTTCCCCCACACGCCACCCAATTTGACGAAGAACCAGTCTATGGTCATGAAGGCGTTGTCGAAAGCCAGCGGACCGCTCAGCGCTTACACCATCCTCGATCAGTTGCGTAGCAAAGGTCTTCGCGCGCCGCTTCAGGTTTATCGGGCTCTCGATAAATTGGTGGAGTATGGCATGGCGCACCGGCTGGAGAGCATGAATGCCTTCGTTGTCTGCCGACATCCCGATGGTGAAAGTGAATCCATGGTCGCGTTCACCATTTGTGAGAGCTGCGGTGAGGTGACCGAAATTTCCAATGACGGGCTAGATAGTCAGCTTCACAAGCTGGCCGGGAGCGCCGGGTTCGACTTGAAGAAGTCCATGGTCGAACTGTTCGGGCAATGTGACGCCTGCACCTGATCCCTACGCTTCCGTCCTTGATACCATCTTGTCCTGAACCGTAATGCCTTTGAAATTCGGGCTCGCCTTGGGACAGCCCTGCCCGCCGCTATCATCTTTAATACGAATTGCCGTTGGGACGGCGAAGACGGCAGTCAACTTCCCGCGAACAATGTCTCTTGTCGTTCGATTCAGGGGATCTTTCAAAGTTGGGCGCTGGAGCTATTGTTCGCACCGTCCGAGAAAGGTCAGTATCCGCGCCATGCAGACACGTTCTGACCTCTGTGCCACGGCTTTGATCTGCGCCTGAGGGCCAGTCGGATGAATGGTTCTCTCCGGTCACCTATGACTGAGCATACACGCGCAATTTGTTGAAATGGTTCACGGCATTTCATTTTGCCTCCCACTTTCCAAACCGATATATGAGTAGAAACCGCATATTTCCGACAGGGAGGATACGGACATGCAGGGCAAGATGGAAATCAATGGTGTCGAATTGAACTACCGCATCGATGGGCCTGAAGGCGCGCCGAGCGTAGTCATGAGCAACTCATGGGCCACCGACTACACTATGTGGGATGTCAATATGGAGGCGCTGACGGCGAAGTATCGTGTGCTCCGGATGGACAAGCGCGGCCATGGTGGCAGTGGAATCAACAACGACGAAATTACGCTTGAGGTTCTCGCGGACGATGTTGTCGGCCTGGCCGAGGCGTTGGGTTTCACTAACGGCCATTTCGTGGGGCTTTCCATCGGCGGCATGATTGGCCAGGCCATCGGCCTCAACCATCCTGATGCCTTTAAGTCACTTGCCCTCTGTGCGACCACCAGCCTGATGCCTGAACAGATGGGGCCGGTCTGGCAAGAGCGAATCGACAAGGCGACGGCGAACGGCGTGCCGTCCATGGTCCCGGAGCATGTGGAACGCTGGTTCTCGTCGGCCTATCGCGAGGCCAACCCTGCCGTGGCAGAGGCCCTGGGCAAGGTTGTCGCCGCGACATCGCTGGAAGGATACTGTCGTTGTGCGCAGGCGATCATGAAATTGAATTTCACCGACCGCCTGGGTGGAATCACGGCCCCGACCATCGTTATGCCCGGCGAACTGGACGGAGCGTTGCCGCCACCGATGTCGGAGGTGATCGCCAAAAATATTCCGGGCGCGCGCCTTCATGTTGTCAGCAATGCCGCGCACCTTTGTAATGTGGAGAACACGGTGGAGTTCAATGAAGTCTTGATCGAATTTCTTGACGAGCAGTCTGCGTAGGCCTGCGTGCCTCTCATGGAGAAGCTCCCAAAGGCGGCACTGGGCTGCTACATCCGTGTCGGCAACGGGGAAGGGGAGGGCTGCGGCTGCGTTGTTTACAATTCCAACTATAATTTGAACGACGATGCTTTTGTTCGCGGAGCGAGCTATTGGACAACCCTCGTGGAATGGAAATTCGGGAGTAAGGAATGTCAGATAAACGCGTGGCATTAGTCGTCGGCGGTGGCAGCGGCATGGGTGCGGGTGCGGCCCGGCGGTTGATCGAAGAGGGGTTCCAAGTGGGGATCCTGACATCGTCCGGCAAGGGCGAGGCTCTTGCGGCAGAATTGGGCGGCATGGCGGTGATGGGGTCGAACCGGTCCAATGAAGATCTTCAAGGCTTTGTTGACGTGGCCGTTGAAAAGTGGGGGCGCATCGACGCGGTTGTCTCCAGCGCTGGTCACGGTCCGAAGGGGCCTGTATTGGAGATTTCTGACGAGGACTGGCACACGGGCATGGAGTTCTATCTCCTCAATGTGGTCCGGGCTGCCCGCGTTGTGACGCCGGTGATGTTGGACCAAGAAACGGGCGGAGCGTTCGTCAACATTTCCACTTACGCGGCATTCGAACCCGAAGCCCTGTTCCCGACGTCGGGCGTTTTTCGTTCCGGATTGGCCGCGTTCACCAAGCTCTTCACAGATAAGTACGCCGCCGACAACATCCGCATGAACAACGTGTTGCCCGGCTTTATCGACAGCTTGCCGGAAGCGGAAGAACGCCGAAGCCGCATCCCCATGGGCCGATATGGCCGCACGGAAGAAGTCTCCGAACTGATCGCGTTTCTGGCTTCTGACCGATCCAGCTATATCACGGGACAGAACATTCGCATCGACGGCGGCATAACGCGGTCCATCTAACGTCGGAACTTAAGGCGGGTTTCAGACCCAGCAACCTGGCCAGTTTCTTTTCAGGCCTGATTGCGTTGGCCAAGGTGACGCCGTCCAAGACCTGCATGAAGGCGGACGGGGCTTCGCTCCCTGCTGATCCCTAGAAAAATCAGCATCCGTAGGGCGAAATCCGTGTGCTGTGTAATGTGATTGGACCCTCGCACCGCCGCGCGAAATCCTGGTTCTCGAAAAGGGTATATTTCAAGCTATTTTAGTCTGGCCCGGGTTCACATGACTTTCTAGCGTCGTTCCGTCGCGCAATCCGGAAAAGCGGTTACGCGACGTCATTCTTGGCGGATCATTCCTATTCGATGCCCACGAATTCCAAAACCGCATCGAACGCATCGACCCGAACAATCGTCCGACCCGGGTGTCGATCGATCACTACGCCATCCAGGTCATCCAATAGATCGTGGAGCATGGAGAGACCCTCGGTGGCAAACACCATAGCGCCGAAGATGGCGTCCCGGCTTCCCATGGTTGAGGCAAGTTCCCCGTAACGGTCTGAATACTGGTCAGGGGTCAGAACCGTGACCTGGCAACCGTCCAGCGTCACGCAGCGCACCCCGTTGCCATCCATTTCCACATCCGTGTCCAATAGAGTTGCAAACTGTGCGACCTCGCCGTCGGCATCGCTGGCGACCGCGACGAACTCCGGCATGGAGGTCACGCCATTGGCGTGGCTCTGCCATTCGGGGCGCCAGACCAGTTCCGGGGTGCCGTGCTCGCAATAGTAGACCCGACCGCCCGGAAAGACCCCATCACGGACGGTTACAGTCCGGAACTTGGCGTCCCTCTGACCGTCGTCGATATCGACGGGGCGATGAAAGGCCTTTGGCGGGTCACCGTCGAACCGGGCATTTTGCAGGCGCGCGTAGATGTCATCCACATCTAGCGCTTTGAAAACGACCCCGTTGATCCCAAGGGGAGCGTCCTCCAGGTCCTTCCGCTCGATTTC
>CAZNWX010000114.1:0-6752 GCA_964576415.1 uncultured Magnetovibrio sp.
GATTTTAGTGACCAAGGGATGGCGGACCACATCGGTCTCCGTGAAATTGATGAAGCGAAGGCCCCTCACATGGCCCAACACATCGATGGCGTCACGCAGGCCCGATCGCACCCCCCGCGGCAGATCAACCTGCGTCAAATCGCCGGTGATCACCATGCTCGAATGTTCGCCCAGCCGGGTGAGGAACATCTTCATTTGGACGGCCGTGGTGTTCTGCGCCTCATCCAGGATGACGAAGGCGTTCGACAAGGTCCGGCCCCGCATGAAGGCCAGCGGTGCAACCTCAATTTCACCGTTTTCCAAGCCTTTCGTCACTTGCTGCTCAGGCAACATGTCGAACAACGCGTCATAAAGCGGCCGCAGGTAAGGGTCCACTTTCTCGCGCATGTCACCCGGCAGAAAACCCAATTGCTCTCCCGCTTCCACGGCCGGACGCGACAGGATGATGCGGCCCACGTCGCCGCTAACCAGGCGTTCCACGGCCTTGGCCACGGCTAGGTAGGTCTTGCCCGTCCCTGCCGGTCCTTGACCAAAGACCAGTTCTGCCTCGTCGATAGCCTTGAGATATACGGCCTGGGTCGAGGAGCGGGGTGAAATGACCCGCTTGCGGGTGTGGACGACCATGTCCTGTGACGCGCGGTTGCCGCCCGGCGCCTTGCTCATGCGGATCGCCGCGTCGACCTCCGGCATGTCCACAGCCAGGCCCATCTCCAGGCGCGCGTAAAGACCATCCAGGGCATCGCAAGCAATCTCCACCGCATCGGCAGGACCGGTCACCGTCACCTCATTGCCGCGAGCCAACGCTTGCACCCCGAGCACCTGTTCAATCTGGGTCAGGTTGGCGTGGTGCGAGCCGAACAGTTCCATGGCCAGACCGTTATCTGCGAAAATGCGCTCGGCCGAAGCCTGGCGCCCCGCCGCACGTTTTCCTTTACCGTTCCTGAGGGGGGGGTGACCACCCTTGGCGCGGCCGTCGCGTCTCGTCACCGTGCTGCTCAATCGATGGCCCTTTCCGTCTGTCGGTTCTCGAATAGACTGGCGGCCAGGCTGTTGGGATGGGCCTGGTCGATACGTAGCGTCGCAATGGTACCAATAAGATTATCCGGCGCACTCACGTGCACGGCCTGCATGTAGGGGCTGCGACCGATCAACTGGCCGGGATGGCGACCGTGACCGTCAAGCAATACATCCAATTCCGTGCCGACGCAGGTCGCGTTGAAGCCTGATTGCTGGGCATTCAAAAGATCTTGCAACGCGGCCAAGCGGTCCTTCTTCACCCCTTCGGCCACTTGCCATTCCATGATCGCCGCCGGCGTGCCCGGCCGCGGACTGTATTTGAACGAATAGGCGCCAACGAACCCAATCTCCTGGACCAGATCCATGGTATCCTGAAAATCACGGTCGTTTTCCCCCGGAAATCCAACAATGAAGTCGGAAGAGAGTGCCAGATTTGGCTGCGCAGCGCGAAGGCCGGCCACCAAGCGTCGGTAGTCATCCGCGGTGTGCCGCCGGTTCATGGCCCGCAGCACGCGGTCCGAACCGGATTGGACTGGCAGATGCAAATACGGCATCAACGCCGGCACGTCGCGGTGCGCGGCAATCAGTTCCTCATCCACGTCGGCGGGATAGGACGTGGTGTAGCGGATGCGGTCCAGGCCATCGATGTCGGCTAGCTCGGCGATCAACCGGCCCAGCGACCATGCCGCGCTGCCTCTAGCATAGCCGCGGTAATTGTTAACGTTCTGACCCAGCAAGGTGACCTCGCGCACGCCGGCCGCCGCCAATCCGCGGGCCTCCTTCATGACCTGTTCGACCGGACGGGAAAATTCGGCGCCACGCGTGTAAGGAACTACACAGAAGGTGCAGAACTTGTCGCACCCCTCCTGGACCGTCAGAAACGCACTGGTGCGGCCTTTCGCTGCCGGCTCGGGCAGGTGGTCAAATTTCGAATCCGCCGGAAAGTCCGTCTCCAGGACGGCGCCGGTCCGACGGTGGGCACGTGCGACCATTTCCGGCAGCCGATGGTAAGTCTGAGGCCCGAAGACCATATCCACGTATGGCGCGCGCTTTAAGATTTCCTCGCCCTCGGCTTGAGCGACGCAGCCAGCGACGGCAATCACCATGAGATCGGCGTCGGCGCGGGCGTCCTTTGCCAGGCGAATACGCCCCAGGTCCGAATAGACTTTCTCGGCCGCCTTCTCGCGGATATGACACGTGTTCAGGATCACCAAATCCGCGTCATCGGGGGTGTCGGTCAGCATATAGCCCACAGGGGCCAGGATGTCCGCCATGCGCTCTGCGTCATAGACGTTCATCTGACAACCGTAGGATTTGATGTGAAGCTTCTTAGCCAATGGCTTGCGCGAATAAACTCGTGCCCAATGTCAATAGTTGGACCCTAGCATTGACAGGGCCGGTGTCAAGGAAACCCTCACTTACTCGCCGTCCTTAAGAGGGATGCCGTAAAGTTCTAGGCGATGGCCCACCAGTTTCATGCCATGGGCCTTTGCGACCTTAACCTGGAGTTCCTCAATCTCTTCGTTCTGGAACTCGACCACCCGGCCCGACTTCATGTCGATTAAATGGTCATGATGGTCCTCAGTGACTTCTTCGTAACGCGACCGGCCATCGCCGAAATCGTGACGCTCCAGGATATTCGCCTCTTCCCAAAGACGTACGGTGCGATAGACGGTGGCGATGGAGATGCGCGGGTCCAAGTCGACGGCGCGGCGATGCACCTCTTCCACGTCCGGATGATCTTCGGCACGCGACAACACGCGGGCGATGACGCGTCGCTGTTCGGTCATTTTCATGCCTTTTTCGATACATAGCTTTTCTATGTGTGTGTCTAACATTCGATCTATCCGTTCGCACCGCCGCAAGGTCGGGTTATCCAAAGATATCCCCCGGATATTACACCGGTTCTAGAAAAGGCCACAGAATTTTTTGCCGACGGCGAGGTTATTTCCCCTTGCCGCGGGATTTCGTGCCCAAGCCGATCTCCTTTGCCAGATTGGAGCGGTGCTTGGCATAGTTCGGCGCTACCATGGGATAGTCAGACGGTAATCCCCAGCGTGCACGGTACTCTTCAGGACTCATGTTATAAGCCGTCTTTAGATGACGCTTCAACATCTTCAGCTTCTTACCGTCTTCAAGGCAGACGATGTAGTCGGGGAAGACGGATTTTTTCACCGCCACAGCCGGCTTCGGCCGGTCAGGCGCTGAGGCCGTCGTCCCAAGTCCGGATAAGGTCTTGAAGACATCCTGGATCAGCTTCGGGAGGTCATCGGGCGTGACCACATTGTTGCCCGCGTGCGCGGCAACAATTTCCGTTGTAAATTCTAAAAGTTCGCTAATATTCGGGTTGTCGGTCATGCGGAGGCGTCCTTGCTTGCCTAGCCAGGCCCACGATCATCACCGGAAAGCTCGGCGGGCCAGTAATAATTGCTTCAAACGCAGTGATATATAAAAGACAACACCAAGAAAGCAAGTAGAGATGGAAGTACAAGAAACTACAATAGACGAATTACCTGAGGCTGATTTCTTTATTGATATCACAGATCAGGTGTGTCCGCTTACATTCGTTAAGACAAAGCTCCTAATCGAGAGCATGCCGGCCGGTAAACTTGCGGAGGTTCGCCTCAAGGGCGCCGAACCGCTGGAAAACGTGCCCCGTTCCGTGGAGGAGCATGGCCACGAGATCCTAGCCTTGCGTCCTGAATCTGATGATGCCGCCGTCAACGGCGTGCATCGTCTGTTGCTCCGCAAAACCTAGGGCCGCAAACGCCCCCCGTCTCTAGGAATGACCGCATCAGGCGGGCGCAGGTAAAGCGGTGTGGGCCGTTCGATGGGGTCACCGGGCACCCAACGCGCCGCCGCCAACCGCGCCAGGACCGTCGCGTCGGGATACGGCGCGTCGATGGCCGTCACAGTCACCCCGCCGCCGCTTAAGCATTCCTCCAACATGGGCGCCGCGTCGCCAGCCACCGAAACCTTCGTAGCGTCCGCCCCGCACGCGCCGACGAACCAGGAAACGGATTCCGGCAAGATCGCCGCGGGTTCACTTGCGGGTTGGCCGTCTGGGTTGAAAACCTGTACGTAGACGTCGGTCCGTTTGGAATCGATACCGACCACCAACTGGCCCGCCAACGGTCCAGCACCGGCCGCAATTACCTCCAGCGTGGTCAGCCCCAAACACGGCGCCCCGGCGCACAACGCAAAACCACGGGCCGCCGCCAGGCCGACACGCAGTCCCGTGAAGGCACCCGGGCCGACGGTCACGGCGATGAGGTCCACAGATTTGACGGCACGGTCCGCCGCCTCGGCGATCTCCTGGATCATAGGCACCAAGCGCTCGGCATGACCACGTACCATGGGCTCGGATCGCGACGCGCGCACGTCACCGTCAACCCAAAGGGCCGCGGAACAAGCATCGGTGGCTGTGTCGATGGCAAGGACGGCGGTCATGGCGGTCAAAGGGCCAAATGATTATTTCCGATCACCACAGTCCCATACGCCAAACCGCGTAAACGAACAAGCCAACAGCCGTAGCAGCAAGGATCGTGTACGGCGGGTTCCACCGCCAGGCGATGGTGTAGCTGGACGCCGGCACGAACCGCGCCATCATCAGCGTCGTGCCGGAAACCGGCGAGACCAACGTGGTCAATCCCCATGCCCCCAGTAGCGAGAGGCCGACGATCTGCACGGGCATGCCCAGGACCGCCGGCGGCACGGCCTCGCTGATAACAATGACGGAGACCAGGGGATGGATGCCGAAGAAGCCAAAACCAAGGATTGCAAAGATCAGCCCGAAGATGATCCAGCCACCCTGACCGGCGAAGGCGGTAACCGCCTCTATAGGGAATCCGGCAGCAAACCCGACACCGACGATACTCGAGGCGGTGAAGGCCAGGGCCTCGCTGCGCAATCTCTCGGCACGGCCGCAAACGCGCCGGACCAACCACCAAGCACTCCGTCGGGGCGGCACCGTCGGCCACTGAATCAACGCCATCCATATCATCCCAAAAGGCGGGCCGACAAAACCTAGCACCACGGGAATGCTCAGGCCGCTCCACTCCACCGTGCCGATAACCAGGATAATCAAGGTTCCAAAAACGCAGGCCAGGTTCCAGCCGTGTGGCGCCTCCAAGGGCACGGACGGGGGCCGCGCGGCACCCGACACCCGTGGCCGGTAGCGCATCCGATCATAAAGCCAAGAGACGCCAATCGCGACAAGCGCCATTGGCAAGCCGCCCTTAACGGCGTCTATCCATCTGAGTTCCGGAAGCGCAATGAGGATGACCACGACGCCTATAAAGAACGGCGACCAAGTGGACGCAACCACGTAACTCTGCATCAGCGCCGACGCCATGCGCCGTTGCAGCAAAAAATTCTTCTGGCGCTCGACTATGGTCGAGAGCAACACCAGCCCCGCCACGTTCAAGACGGAGCCGAGAAGATGGCCACTGGCAGCCAAATAAAGAAAGCGGCGTCCCGGCGGCTGGGAAACCACGGTGCGCCGCACCGCGTGCAGGGACGGACTGACGGTGGCGGGCGTCTGCAGCCACTGGATGGCGAAGAAAAGCACCAGAAAAATTTGCGCCTTGCCGATCCCCCGTAGCGCGATATCAACAGGATCGGCACCGCCCGAGACAACCCCGACAATGATCCCCGCGCTCACCAGAACGGCGGCCATCAAGGCCTGGAATAACGGGGTCCGCCGAACTTCCAACCCCAGAAAAACCAAGGTGCCGGCCATGCCGTACCATTGCAGGGGTTGCCATCCGAACACTACGAAACCAATCGCGGCAACCACCAAGGACAGATAGATGGTGCGCGACAAAATTGCGGTCGTGAGGGATTGGGCGGACAAGTTTCCTCCGGGTCGGCAGAAAATACATTGCCTGTGCGTTATGTCACAGAACGTGAACCATTCTTCCTTTATATGTTACGAACGGCGTGGCACAACGCGTGTGGGGCCCATTCGGCATTTCATTTTTTGGATTACCCCAACGGCGGCAATTAGTTGCTGCGGCTGTTCTAAATCGTACCTGCGGAACCGCTACGGTCGGCCGGCATTTCAGTCGGCGTGGGCTAACCTCTTGTGTTTTTTCCCAGATTCGGAATAATCGTTGCATGTTTGATCGAAGGATGACGATGAAGGCCTTCGTTTGGGGCGTATTGGGAGTGCTGACCGGAGTTTTAGCGCCCGTCGCTGAGGCTGCATCGTCAGCTGTGGTACTCATGTACCATCGCTTTGGCGAGTCCGAATACCCCTCGACAAACACCACCGCCGAACAACTGGACGCGCACATCGCCGAGCTCACGTCGGGGGCCTACAACGTGATGGCGCTGGACGACATCGTCGCTGAGTTGAATGCCGGTGAGGCTTTGCCGGACCGGACCGTCGGCCTATCCATCGACGATGGCTACCGGTCCATCTATTCGCTTGCCTGGCCGCGGTTCAAAGCCGCCGGGCTGCCGTTCACCGTGTTTATCGCGACCGGTCATATTGATCGGCGTTCGTCGCGCCATGTGTCTTGGGACCAAATTCGGGAAATGCGCGATGCCGGCGTCGACTTCGGCCATCACACAGTGTCGCACCTCCACATGCCGAAAGCTAGCGCGCCGCGTATCGCCAAAGAGATCGCAGATGCCCATGGCCGATTCGAGACGGAATTGGGATTCCGGCCGAATCTGTTTGCCTATCCCTACGGTGAGGCCAGCCTGTCCGCGGCAGCCGCCATCAAGAC
>CAZNWX010000115.1:0-6736 GCA_964576415.1 uncultured Magnetovibrio sp.
CGGGCGTCAGGCCACCTGGTGGACCGTCATAGACAATCTCGCCAAGTTGCAGACCGACAATCCGCTGCGCGAACATCTGGGCTAGAAGGACATCGTGGATGTTGATAATCGCCGACAGCTTTCGCTCCTCGCAGAGTTCACAAATCAGGCGCATGATCTGGCGCGACGTTTTCGGATCCAAGGACGCCGTCGGCTCATCCACCAGCAACAACTCCGGATCTTGAATCAAGGCGCGGCAAATACCGACCCGCTGGCGTTGACCACCGGACAGCTCGTCGGCACGTTTATCGACCATATGATCCAAGCCAACACGCTCGAGAAGCCGGAAAGCCTCATCGATATCGGTCTGATGAAATTTGCGAAAATAACTGCGCCAAAATCCCGTATACCCGAGCCGGCCCGAAAGCACATTCTCCATAATGGTCAGGCGTTCAACAAGGGCATATTCCTGGAAAATCATTCCCATACGCTGGCGAGCCGTGCGAAGCTCGCCCTGCCCCAGTTTTGTCAATTCTTGGTCATTTAGGCGGACCGAACCTTTGGTCGGCTCGACCAACCGGTTGACGCAACGAATAAGCGTCGACTTCCCTGCGCCGGATGGTCCGATGAGCGCCATGACCTGGCCGTCGGGCACATCCAAATCGATGCCTTTCAGCGCCCAATCGCCGGTTTTGTATTGTTTGACCAGTCCCTCAAGACAAAGCATACAATCCCCACGACAAAATTATTATGTTTTCAACACATCAAAAACAACTCAGGACCGGAATGTCCGGCCCTGAGCTGAAATACGGTTAACCTGCCCGTTATTTGCAAGTGTACGACACACCATTGGCCTTATCGATCTTACGTATAACGGCCCAGTCAGATTTGTGGTGGATACCAACGAAACGGCCTTCCTTCTTGAACTCCTTCTGCAAATCGGAGCCTTCCCAAGGGAAGGTGAAAAAGGCTTGTTTCACCTTGGCCGCGACTTCCGGATGAAGGTTATGGGCGTGGCCGTATCCGGTCGTTGGGAAGGTCTGAGACTTGTAGATAGTGCGGATCTTCGCTGGGTCGATTTTCTTTCGGTCGATCATTCGCTTGAGAACCGAGTTAGCCACAGGCGCGACGACGTAATCGTTGTTGGCGATCCCCATGATCGAATTGTCATGCTTGCCCGAGAAGTTAGTCTTGAAGTCCTTGTCTTTCACCAAACCAAATTCGGATTTCAGCAACGCTGACGGAGCCTTGTTACCCGAGTTCGATGTTGGCGACGTGAACGTTAGCGTTTTTCCTTTGATATCATTGGGCGACTTAATCGCGCTGTTAGCCGGCACGATAATTTCCATCTCGTAACCGAAGGACCCGTCCTTGGACGCCATCATGGCAAAGGGGACCAAGCCTGCGCAGCTCACGGCAACAGGGTTGCCTCCCGTGTTCACGCCGGCCACGTGGAGGCGGCCAGACCGCATGGCTTCGTATTGCGCCGCATAGGACTGCACTGGGAAGAATTTTACTTTCTTACCGGTAACCTTCGACATGTGGTCAGTAAAACCTTTCCAGACCTTAGCATAGACCGCAGGGTCTTCCACTGGGGTGTACGAGAAGATGATGGTGCTTGGGTTGGTCCAATTTTTGGGGTCAAGCGGGAGGTCAGCAACCTGATCACGGTTGCGGTCACAATAACGTTTGTCCAGTGTGCCACGATAGCAATCTTCCGCCGATACCGCAGATGCCAAGCCAAAGGCAAGCAACGACGCACCGGCCACGACTGCTGCCCCAATATGTCGAGATAAGGTGTTGAACTTCATCAGATCTCTCTCCCTAATAAAATTTGTATTCCATCCTCAATTCCCAACGGGCGACCGCCACCGGACCGCTGCCCATTCGTCGTCGGGATCCTATGGTACTTTTTTTTATAACGAGTTGTGAACAACGTAGAGTCAAGGCAAATTGATCGAATGTGAAAATTTAATGACACGATTCCTTAACTTAGCGCACTTTTGAAATTATGATACGAATGCAGTAAAGTTAGGCTTGGAAGTCCGATATGGTCGTGCAGATTAACCCTCGTCAGCAGCAAATCATGGACCGGGCCCAGCAATCAGGCTTCGTCGCAATTGAGTCTCTCTCCCGCGAGTTTGGTGTTACGTCCCAGACCATTCGCCGCGACATCAATCACCTTTGCGGGTTGGGCATGTTACTACGCTATCACGGCGGCGCTGGGCTGCCGACAAGTGCCAAAAACATTGCGTACGTCGCACGACGCGATCACTTGTTGTCCGAAAAGCAAAGCATCGCAGCTTTGGCCGCTGCGCAAATTCCTGATCATTCATCACTTTTTATAAACATCGGCACTACAAATGAGGAAGTTGCCCGTGCCCTAATGGCGCATCACGGCTTGCGAATTATCACGAACAATCTCAATGTTGCGCATTTAATGAGCGCCAAGAAGGATTTTGAAGTGATCGTCGCGAGCGGCGTCGTCCGCAGTCAGGATCGCGGAGTGGTTGGCGAAGCGACCATGGACTTTATCTCACAGTTTATCGTCGACTACGGGATCATTGGCATCAGCGGAATTGATATGGACGGTACGCTTCTGGATTTTGATTACCGAGAGGTCAAGGTGTCCCAAACCATCATCAAGCATTCACGCCGCATCTTCCTGGTTACCGACCATTCCAAATTTGGTCGAAACGCCATGGTGCGTCTCGGCAACATTTCCAAGATTTCGGCACTGTTCACGGACCAATCCCCACCCCCAGAAATAATCGAGATCGCCTCGGCGTCAGGCACTGAAATTCACCTCCCAAAAACCCACCTGAACTCCTAAATTACTGGACTGGAAGTTTCTTAGCTAGTCATGTGTTTTTGTCGTGTTATGTTCATATTATTACATTATATATTCATTTATGAGTATTAAAGGACCTAATGATCATGCCTCATGACACGTTGTATGATCTCTTTGTCATCGGCGGCGGCATCAATGGTTCGGGAATTGCCTGCGATGCGGCCGGCCGCGGACTTAGCGTTGCCCTTTGTGAGCAGGGTGATTTAGCTGGACAGACGTCTTCCGCGAGTTCGAAAATGATCCACGGCGGCCTTCGTTATTTAGAAAACATGGAGTTCCGGCTGGTTCAAGAGGCCTTGCAAGAACGCGAGGTGCTGATGCGAAATGCGCCGCATTTGATCGACCCTTTGCGTCTGATCCTGCCGCACGCGCCGGACCACAGACCAGCATGGATGATCCGCGCCGGCTTATTTTTATACGATTACCTCGGCACACGGCAGAAACTGCCGAGAAGCGAACGCTTCTGCCTGGCCAACCATCCCGCAGGCCAGGTTTTAAACCCGAAATTTAAATCCGCTTTCGCCTACTCCGATTGCCGAGTTGACGATTCGCGGCTCGTTATCGCAAACGCCCTGACGGCTCGGGGTAATGGTGCCAATATTCTGACCCGTCACCGTATGGAGCGGGCAGAAAGCCAGAATGGCCGATGGCACATCACGCTACGAAGAATGGAGAATGGCGATCGGGTCAAGCTTACAGCGCGCGCCCTGGTCAACGCCGCCGGCACCGCCGTTGAGACTATCCTAAATGCGGCAACCACACCTCGCAACAAAACCCGCGTCCGAATGGTCAAGGGTAGTCATAGCGTCGTCCCCCGAATCTTTAAAGGGTCGGAAGCCTTCTTGCTTCAGAACCCAGACGGCCGGGTTATTTTCGTCATCCCCTTTGAACGGCACTTCTCCATGATTGGCACTACGGATATCCCCGTCGAAACCCCGGAAAACGGCTGGGCTATCAATGCTGCGGAAACCATCTATTTGTGCGATTCCGTAAACAGGTATTTTCAATCACAGATTTCACCGGATGACATTACCTGGTCTTTCTCCGGTGTGCGGTCCTTATTCGATGATGGCGAAGATGATCCTTCAGCCGTGACCCGCGATTACGTCCTTGAGTTGGAAGCCTCCCCAAATACCCCACCTGTGCTCTCCGTGTTTGGCGGCAAACTCACGACCTACCGTCGCCTTGCGGAAGCGGCCGTAGATAGGCTTAGGCCCCATTTCCCGGGCCTTGGCGGCGCCTGGACGGCCTATCAACCGCTGGCCGGAGGCGAGGCGGACAAAGAAGCCCTTTCCAATACTTTAAAGGTCGCTTACCCAAAAATTCCCGACTACTTGTTACAAGCGTTGATGTGTCGTCACGGGGGATGCGCAGCCCGGGTCCTCGACAATGCGCGTGAGATCGAAGACCTGGGTCCAGATTTCGGCGGCGGCCTGACAGGCCGCGAAGTAGATTATCTGATGACAGAGGAATGGGCTGAAACGCCCGACGATATCCTTTGGCGGCGGACTAAGGCCGGCCTCCATATGGACGCCGCGGGGCGCCAAAGGCTTGAAGAATATATGACAACTCGAACCTAGGTCACGGGCTGATACCGCAACGAAACCGCAGTAGGGATTGGAAACGCAGCGGAAACGCACCATATTGTCATGGGGTTAATCAATTGGTGAGAATGCCCATGTTTGCCTTCCTTCAACAAGTGAAACCGGATATCCCATCAGCTGCGGACGCGCTGCCGGGCCGCGCCACGCCCATGCCAGTGAGCGAACCGCACTTCGTCAATGGCCATCCGCTGACGCCACCCTATCCGGACTGCATGGACAAGGTCATGTTTGGCCTTGGCTGTTTCTGGGGTGCAGAGCGCATATTCTGGCAAATAGAAGGCGTCCACGTTACGGCTGCCGGCTATGCCGCCGGACACACCCCGAACCCCACTTATGAAGAAGTTTGTTCCGGCATGACGGGCCACAACGAGATCGTCTTAGTGGTCTATGACCGGAAAAGAGCGCCCTACGCGGACCTCCTGCGCACCTTCTGGGAGGGCCACGATCCCACCCAAGGTATGCGCCAGGGCAACGACGTCGGGACCCAGTACCGGTCTGGAATCTATTGTTATTCCCGCGAGGACCTCCAGGAGGCAGAAGCCAGTCGAGAGATCTACGCCGACAAACTAAAATCTGCGGGCTATAACACCGTCACGACAGAAATTCTGGACGCGCCGGAGTTCTATTTCGCCGAGACCTATCATCAGCAGTACCTCGGCAGGAACCCAGGCGGTTATTGTGGCCTTGGCGGCACCGGCGTGCGCTGCGGCTGAGCCTCTCATCTATCGGTTCCGCTCCGCCGTGGGCACCAAGCCGACGGCCAGTTGCATAACGTCTTCGGTCAACATCTCAGGGTTTTCGAGATAGTCGAGGACCATCTCGAACGCATCGTCGCCCCAGAACACCTCATCGTTGATGATGAAGGTCGGCACGCCAAAAGCGCCCGCCGCAATAGCCTGGTCGCCATTCACAACAAGCCGTGCCTTGATTTCAGGATCATTTACCAGGGCATCACCATCTCTCACCCCGACGGACGCCTGCATGCTGGCCCAGCCTTCATCGTTGTCCGGCAGGTCCCCATCAACCCATACAGAACGGAAAATCGCCTGCACCGCCTTAAGATCACCATCCAGCGCCTCGGCCAGACGCAGAGCACGTAACGGATTGAACGGATGGTTCGGCGGCAGATTGAAGTCGACGCCCATACGCCGGGCGCGCCAAGCGCACTGACGAAAAATAAAGACTTTCTTGGGCTCGATCTCTGCCGGCCCAAGATGGCCCCAGTGGTTCAAGTACCCGGCAAACAGGGTCGGTTTGCAGACCAGACTTACATCATTTGGTAACTGATCAAGCCGCATCGCCTGGAGGTAGGCGAAGGGAGAAATCACGTCAAAGTACCACGTGGCTTTTGTCATTGGTGTTCTCCCGGACCAGCCGTCGCTCGACGCAATATACAAATTAGGAACCCTATCTTACCTTACGTTTACGTGACCGGAAGTTATCGCTGTTTCATGGCCCCGTCGCCACCCGATATGGATAACAAAATGTCATCTTCCACCAATGCCAATCGGGAACGACTTCGAGGACATCATCCCCTTCGGGCCACAAGTCATGACAGGCGCAGACCGCTTGTTTAGTGACAGTCAATCCCAACGAACAGGTCATTTTCGTGGATGAAGGAAAAGGTGCCAAGTTCCGTTCGGTCATCCTTCCCCAATTTGGCCGCCTTAGCGGACAGGCCAATGACCGCGCCGCACAGAAGGAGCGAGAGGAAAGCGCCGATTATGGTCTAAATATAGGTCCCGTCCGGGTCGAGTAAGATTCCTCATTGACCATGCAAACATGCACGTGATCCGCCCGACGCCTATTGATAAAATAGACATCCATCCGAGAGAGGAAAATGCACATGTTCTACACCATCGGCGACGGCAATGTTCAAACCCCCGGTGACGATTACTGGGTCGCCCCGAACGCGACGCTTATCGGTCAGGTGGTTCTGGAAAAGGACGCCAGTGTCTGGTTCAACGCCGTGCTCCGCGGCGATAACGAACCCATCGTCGTCGGCGCAGGATCCAACGTTCAAGATGGCTGCATCCTGCATACGGACCCGGGCTTCCCCATTCATATCGAGCGTGACGTGACCGTCGGTCACATGGTGATGCTGCATGGCTGCACGATCGGCGTGGGCACACTGATCGGGATTGGATCGATCGTGCTCAACGGAGCGAAGATCGGCGCAAACTGTCTGTTGGGTGCTGGCGCGTTGATCCCGGAAGGCAAGGAAATACCCCCTAATTCCGTGGTGATGGGCGCGCCCGGCAAGGTTATCCGTGAGGTTGGTGAAAAGGAACAAAGAATGCTT
>CAZNWX010000116.1:0-6719 GCA_964576415.1 uncultured Magnetovibrio sp.
TGTAACTCCTATGTTTTACATAGGGTCTGGGCTTAGGTACAGCACAAATGGGAGCATATTTAAGCTCGTATCTGTACTCTCGAAACGGTATTTACTATTTCTGCCGAAGAATACCTGAGGACTTAGAGTGTAATTACAAACAAAATAAAATTGCTTTATCTCTACGAATCAGGAAGCTGCAGGGATAAAAGCAGCATCTCTAGTCTCACAAATTGATGAAGATTGGTTGACCTTAAGCTGGCGAAGTAAGGATACGTCATCGTGGAGGTTTGATCGCATTCAATCAATCAACCGGACAACCTTGAACAGCCGCGTGGAACTTCCTAGTAAGTGGGAAAGTTTTTGTCTTGTTTGCAAGCCCACCAAAGTACCAAAAAGTATATTGCCCGAGTAAAACAACTGGCTCGGCTGTTCATTTTCCACCCTCCAACCATTTTTTTTAAACAACCTTCGCCACCAATGCGCGCGGAAATAAAACGCCTCAGTAATTTCATTCCCACGCTCGCCATGTCGGGGACTTATAAGGATAGATCGAATCCATTTAAGTTTGAAACTTCGTATGATCATTACGATAGCGGGCGGCTTAATAAACACGCCTTGCTCATTATTTCCCTTAGCCATCTGTTCTTCTCCGTTCGGGCCTAACCATTTAGGTTGCGAACCGTCGTTTAAGGCTAAATTTCGAAAATTAGCGAGAAGCACTTTTGGCAGGGATAGATAGTACGTTAAAGACGTCCAAATGCGCCAAATTGGGCTGGGAACAATGTGATACATGATACCATCTGGCTTCAATACCCGAGCACACTCTGCAAGGAGGCCATCAAGATCCCGGACATGCTCCAAAACGCTTGAGGAGAATATGATGTCGAATGAAGAATCTTTAAATGGGATCGTCGTTCCATCATAAAGGTGAATTGGGTATTTCGCCTCTGGATGTTGCCTAACATCAATTGACACGCAATTCGCAACATGGCCGGATATGATAGCGGCCTGAAATCCACTTCCCCCGCCAATCTCTAACAGAAGATCGGTGGTTTTTAACTCGCTAATTATAAGATCAAGTTCCAGCTTTCTAATAGACTCAGAGTGGAATAAATCTTTAGGATTCATCTGCTTCCAAATTTCCCGGGGACAATGATCAGACGCGTGTTACCTTGAATTTCTTAATTGTCCGCAAGTGGCTATAAAAATATTGCGCCCCCAAGGAATACTCCAAAGACCGTCAGAATGAGTTGCCGTCGCTTCACGCCAAAATGATAGCAGGAATGACGTGAAATGGAAGAGATGGAAATACAACCCAAACTACTCATACCACCTTTCAATCGCTAAGCGCTCGACAGATGTAGGCCCGCTTCAAATCGATTCTGCCAAGAACACCGGGATTTTCCGGGGCGCTTTCTTTCGGTAATCCTCATAGGTGGGGTAGGCCACAACTCCAGCATCCCATAACCGTTGGCGTTCAGGATCATCCGCAACCTCGCGGACCCGCATCTTAAAAACCTCTGTCTCGTCGCGGATTTCCACCTCGGCGTTGGCGCGGAGATTGTGCACCCACTGGGGATGCTTCGACCGACCGCCATAAGACCCGATCAGTACGTAGCCGTCATCCACCTTGACCCGCATAAGGGCGATCTTCCTAATGGCGCCGGTCTTGTTGCCAATGTGGGTGACGATGATGCACGGCAGGCCCGTGGCGCGGAGCGTCGTGCCTTCGGTGCCGCCACTCAACTCATAGAGCTCCACCTGTTCACGAACCCAATCGAGCGTCGGGGGAATATAATCGGGCATAGAATGATCCTCCTTTAAGCCACAGCGTCGGTTCCGGGCTGGCTGCCGCAGGTCGTCCCCCGGTTCCAGCTGTCCACATACTGTTCGGTGGATAGGGTCCAGGGGTTCTCCATGTTCTCATCGAAGTATTCGAACAAGATCCCGTTCGGCGCATGCATAGATATCAAGACCAGACCGCCGGCATCGACGTCGAAGGTCTTGGAAATCATCCGCATGGGACACACTCACCTACCAATACACCCGGGCCTGGAGGCTAGCACTAAAGATTTTGATCGAAAAGCCACCGCCTTGCCAAGCTCGGGACCATGGCTCAAGCTTGGCAAATGCTGGAGCGGACATTCACCGATGCGAACGCATGGCGCGGCGCCGAATTGCCGCCCGACGCGGGTCATTTCAAGGTTCCGGCGTCGGTTACGGCAGAACTCACCGACGCCGTCGCGGAGTTGGCCGCCAATCCCCTGCCTCTGGCCGCCCTCGAGCCAGAACACATGGACATACCGGCAACCCAGGCATTCATGGCCAAGATCAAGGCGACACTGACCAACGGTATCGGGTTCGCCCTCATCGACCGCCTGCCTCTAGAGGCCACGGGCGAAGACGGGGCGCGGGCGCTGTTTTGGCTGATGGGATCGATAATCGAGCGGCCGGTGGCCCAGAACTGGATGGGCGACATGATCTATGACGTCACCGATACAGGCCGCCAACCCGGCAACGGCACCCGCCCCGACAAGACTAACGCGGAACAAAACTTCCACACGGACAACAGCTACAACTTGTGCCCGCCAAACTTCGTTGGTCTTCTGTGTCTGCGCGCGGCGAAGGCCGGTGGCACCTCACACATCGTGTCCTTCAAGGCCGCCCATAACGCGCTGCGCGATAACAACCCGGACTTGCTGAAGCGTCTCTACGCCCCCTTTTACTTTGACCGCCAGCGCGAACACGCGTCCTATGACGCCATGACCCTCTCCCATCCCCTGTTCGCCGAAGATGATGGCGATTTGCTAGCGCGACTTTCCAAGTTCCAGGTCATGAATGGACATAAACTGGCAGGCGATCCATTGGATGCTATCGGCGCCGAGGCCCTCGATGCCCTTGAGGACGCCATGTCGGCGCCGGGCATGGATGTCTCTTTCCAGTTCGAACCCGGTCAGATACAGATCATCAACAATCGGGTCATTGGTCACCGGCGGACGGAGTTCATCGATTGGCGCGAGGCGGACCGCAAACGCCTGTTGGTTCGGCTCTGGCTCCGCGACCAGGGACGCCCCTTCTACAACGGATAGAGAAACGGCTAAGCTGGGTCGAAGTCGACTTCCACCTTGATTTCGTGGTTGATGTTGAAGAACACTTGGCGAACGCCCGTATCGGGAACCACCCGGTCCGTATAGTCGATGCCGTCCGCTTCAAGCCGACCAATCAGCCCGTCGTAGTCGTCGTCCTTGAAAGCGATGTGATCCAACCCACCGGTATCCTGGCCAGGGACATAATCGCGTTTCGAGACATGGACGATGGGATAGCCGCTGCCGTAGAGCCAGATGCCCTTGGTGGCAAACGGCGGCCGGTAGCCCGCCTCCAGGCCCAAGAGGCGCTCCAGGGTGTCCCTCACCGCCTCGGGGTTGTCGGTGCGGATGTTGATGTGGTCGAGTGTGATCGCCATGGCAGATTTCCCTTAAACGCATAGCCGTCGAGAGAGCCTAGCCAAATCAGCGGAGCAAGGAAATCCCCGCTTCAGCCCTTCCGAGCCCGGGCTTCCATCTCGGCGGCGACCATCTCAGCATCCGGGTGACCGGCGGTCCGCAGGCTCTTGCCAACAGCCAGAACGTCTTCTGGAGAGCGGTTCTGCCCCATCTTGAACTTCCCTTCCAGGCGGTCGATCGACATGCGGAAAGCAACAATGCCCTTGAGCTGCTTTTTCACTTCATGGGATGGGAGCCGGCTCATGGACCAATTGCCGGTGGCGTCCGTCTCGTTCGCCTCCACCAGCCGCCGCAGGATGTCGGTGGTCTCACCCGGATCCTCGATGGCTTGTGGTCGGCCGTAGGCGTGAATGGTGGCGTAGTTCCATGTGGGCACCAAACCCTCGTTAGCATACCAGTTGGGGGAAATGTAGCTGTGCGGCCCCTGAAAGACAGCCATGGCTTCGGCCCCACCGTCGAACTGGCGCCAGTGATTGTTGGCTCGGGCCACGTGGCCAAAGAGAATACCATTGACGCCCTTGGCTTCGACATGCAGCGGCAGGTGCGTACCCACGAGCGCACCGTTTTGTGCCGTCACCAGCAGGGCAAAACTGAACTCGCGCATGAGGCCATGCAAGATCTGCGGATTGGTCTCTTCGAAGTGCTTGGGCGTATACATATGTCGTCTCCATCAAGATTATGCTTGGATAAGAAAAACCGGCCTCATGAAAAGAGCTGGTTTTCTTAATTTCGACAAGGCTGTTACGCTCCCGAAGAGCGAAGACCACGTTCACCAATTTTTCGCTAGTATGGATGACCCTGCTCGATCGTGATGGTTTGGCGCTATTGACCGGATTCAATGACAGTTCGCGTGACGGCACCCAGGAACATTCTGCATCAAAGACGCTGGAACACCGATTCCTTGATCTTACCAATGGCCTGGCCCGGATTGAGGCTTTTCGGGCAGGTGTTCGTGCAGTTCATGATAGTGTGGCAGCGAAACAGACGGAAACCATCGTTCAGGCTATCCAGGCGCTTTCCCGTGGCTTCGTCGCGGGAATCCGCGATCCAGCGGTAGGCCTGCAAAAGGATCGCCGGACCCATGTAGCGATCTCCGTTCCACCAGTAGCTCGGGCAACTGGTCTGGCAGCAAAAACACAGGATACATTCCCAAAGCCCGTCCAACTTGGTGCGCTCTTCCTTGCTCTGCAGGCGCTCGCGGTTCGGCGCCGGGGTATCCGCCTGAAGCCAGGGCTCGATGGCCCGGTACTGGGAATAGGGTCCGTTCAGGTCCGGCACCAGATCCTTGATCACCGGCATGTGCGGTAGCGGATAGATCTTCACGTCGCCGGAGATTTCCGAGATCGGCTTGGTGCAGGCCAGCGTGTTGGTGCCGTCGATGTTGAACGCACAGGACCCACAGACCCCCTCACGGCAGGACCGACGGAAGGCCAAAGTGGAATCAATCTCGTTCTTGATCTTGATCAATGCGTCCAAAACCATCGGCCCGCACTTGTCCAGATCGACTGAGAAAATGTCGATGCGCGGGTTGTCGCCGGATTCCGGATCATAGCGGTAAATTCGAAATTTCTTAATATTGGATGCGCCATCCTCAGCCGACCAAGTCTTGCCGATGGTTGGACGCGAGTTCGCGGGGAGACTTATTTCGACCATATTAGTACACCCGTTCTTTCGGCTCGATGTAATCAACCTCGTCGGTCAGCGTGTAGGCATGCACCGGCCGATAGTCGATGGTCACCTTGCCCTTGTCATCAATCCACGCCAGCGTGTGCTTCATCCAATTCTCGTCGTCGCGGTCCGGGTAATCCTCATGGGCGTGGGCCCCACGGCTCTCCTTGCGCGCTTCGGCGGAGTATATGGTGGTCTTAGCGTTGATCATCAGGTTTTCCAGTTCCAGCGTCTCCACTAGATCTGAATTCCAAATCAGCGATTGGTCAGAGACGTGGATGTCGCTCATCTCTTCCCAGACCTCGTCGATCAGCTTTACGCCCTCCTCCAGGACCTCAGAGGTCCGGAACACAGCCGCGTTATTCTGCATGATCCGTTGCATCCTGAGACGCAGGTCGGCGGTTTTGGAGCCGCCCTTGGCGTGGCGCAGCTTGTCGAACCGGTCGAGCGCCTTGTCAGCGCAGCCATCGCGGAAGGGCCGCATGGGTGCACTAGGTGTGACGATTTCCTGGGCCTTAATCCCCGCCGCCCGGCCGAACACGACTAGATCCAACAGCGAGTTGGTGCCCAAACGGTTAGCCCCGTGCACCGACGCACAGCCGCATTCGCCCACCGCCATGAGGCCCGGCGCCAAGGCGTCCGGGTCGTCCTTGGTCGGACGCAGCACCTGGGTCATGTGGTCGGTGGGAATGCCGCCCATGTTGTAGTGCACCGTGGGCAGCACCGGGATCGGTTCCTTTGTGGCGTCAACGCCGGCGAAGATGCGGGCCGATTCCGTAATGCCCGGCAGCCGCTCGTGTAGGAGCGCCGCGTCCAGGTGCTCCAGGTGGAGGCTGATGTGATCACCCTCGGGGCCAATGCCGCGCTTGTCGCGGATCTCCATTGTCATTGCGCGCGAGACCACGTCGCGGCTGGCCAAGTCCTTGGCGGTCGGCGCGTAGCGTTCCATGAAGCGCTCGCCCTCCGAATTAGTAAGATACCCGCCCTCACCACGTGCGCCCTCGGTGATCAAGCAGCCCGATCCATAAATGCCGGTCGGGTGGAACTGCACAAACTCCTGGTCCTGCAGAGGCAACCCCCCACGCGCGATCATACCGTGGCCGTCGCCGGTGCAAGTGTGCGCCGACGTACACGAGAAGTAGGATCGCCCGTAGCCACCGGACGCGAACACCACCAAGTGACCCCGGAAAGCATGCATAGTGCCGTCGTCCAGGTTCCAGGCCAGAACACCCTCACAGGTACCGTCATCGCCCATGATCAGGTCGATGGCGAAGTATTCGACGTAAAATTCGGCCTCATGCTTGAGGCTTTGCTGATAGAGCGTATGCAGCATGGCGTGACCGGTCCGGTCCGCCGCAGCGCAAGCCCGCTGTACCGGCGCTTCACCGAAATTGCGCATGTGGCCACCGAAGGGGCGCTGGTAGATTTTGCCCTCGTCCGTGCGCGAAAACGGCATGCCCATGTGCTCGAGTTCGATGATAGAGGGCACCGCCTCTCGGCACATGTATTCGATGGCGTCCTGGTCGCCAAGCCAGTCGGCGCCCTTGACCGTGTCGTACATGTGCC
>CAZNWX010000117.1:0-6661 GCA_964576415.1 uncultured Magnetovibrio sp.
TCGGGAATGGCGGTCAAAGGCTTGCCCAGGTGTTCCGCAATCAAATTGCGGTTGGGGATGTTGTCGGGGACCTTCCGCAATCCATCCATGTCGTCGGAAAATGCGAATAGGCGGGTCGGCACGTCGGACAGGGTCGAAAACGCATGGCGCACCATAGACGTCCTGGCCACTTCACCGAACGTGCCGATGTGCGGCAGGCCCGACGGGCCGTATCCGGTCTCAAACAGGACGTATCCCTTTTCCGGCACCTTCTGGCCAACATGCTTCAACAGCGCCTTCGCCTCTTGGAAAGGCCAGGCCTTGGCTTTTTCCACAAGCGCCCGCAACTCACTCATATCCAGAAATCCAACATCCGTTCACGCGCCGCGGGAAACTACGCAGGTCGCAGGGCTACGTCAACCTGGCGGAAAGGCTTGAAGGAACCCATCTATTCCCAGATGGGTTTACCGCTTCCCGGCAGGCCATAGCTTTCCCATTTTCGCGTCACTTCGGCGATAATATCATCACTCATGGCGATCTTCTGGCCCCATTCCCGATGGATCTCGGGGGGCAACTTGGTTGTCGCATCGATCCCCATCTTGCTGCCCAAACCTGATTCTGGCGACGCGAAGTCAAGATAGTCGATGGGTGTGTTCTCAATCATCGTTAGGTCACGCGCCGGGTCCACGTGGGTAGAAATCGCCCAGATCACGTCCGTCCAATTCCGCGCATCGATAGTGTCATCCACGACAATAACAAACTTCGTGTACATGAACTGCCGCAAGTACGACCAGACCCCCATCATGACCCGTTTCGCATGTCCGGCGTAGGCCTTTTTCATGGACACCACCGCCACGCGGTAGGAGCAGGCCTCGGGCGGCAGCCAAAAATCAACCACTTCCGGAAACTGTTGCGTGAAGAGTGGTACGAACACGTCATTGAGTGCCTCACCCAAAATGGACGGCTCATCGGGCGGCCGGCCAGTATACGTGGATAAATAAATCGGGTGACGTCGCATAGTCAAAGCGGAAACTGTGAATACGGGAAACGGCTCAACGGCATTGTAAAAACCTGTATGGTCACCGTAAGGCCCTTCGTCTTCGTATGCATCAAGCGACACGTGGCCTTCGATGACGATCTCGGCGGACGCCGGCACCTTCAGCGGTACGCTAACACAATCCACCAGATCCACCTTCTTGCCGCGCAGCAAACCCGCAAACTGATACTCGGAAAGGGTATCCGGGACCGGCGTCACCGCTGCCAAAATGGTTCCCGGGTCAGCACCAATGACAGCGGCTGCTGGCAGGGGATCGGGCCTACTTTCCTTCCAGCGCGCATGTTGTTGCGCGCCGCCGCGATGTTTCAGCCAGCGCATGATAGTCGTATTGGGCCCCGTCACCTGCATCCGATAGATACCGAGATTAAAGGCATCTCGTCGGTCCGCGCCGTCCGAATTTGGACCCTGGGTCACCACCAAAGGCCAAGTAATGAGAGGTGCCGGCTCTCCGGGCCAGCAGGTTTGAATGGGCAATCGACTCAGATCAATGTCGTTTTCGCGCAAAATCACTTCCTGGCACGGTGCGCCAGACACCGATTTTGGCTTCATCGCCATCACAGTCTTCAAAAGCGGCATCATGGCGAAGGCCTCTTTCCAGCCACCCGGCGGCTCCGGTTGGCGCAAAAACGCGAGAGTTTCGCCGATTTCCCGCAAACCGTCCGGTGAGCGGTCCATCCCCCAGGCCACACGCTCGACCGTCCCGAACAAGTTGACCAAGACGGGCATATCGTAGGGGCTGCCGTCCTCGCGAACCGGGTTTTCAAACAGGACAGCCGGACCACCCTCGGCCATGAGCCGCGTCTGGATTTCCGTCATCTCGAGAGCGGGCGACACCGGCGTCGAAACGCGAACCAGTTCACCCGCGGGTTCCAGGCGTTTCTCAATGAAATCCCTAAGGGAAACGTAGGGCATGATGGGGACCCACCTTCGGTTTGAATATTGGACGCATCCGTCAAAGCGGCGTCAAGCACTTGCGTATTGATCCAGTTGTCATCCAAGAGGAACAAAGATACGCTTGCATTGAGGGTTTACAATAGAGGTGAGGCTTCCGTCATATGTCAGAAAAAAGATGACGCAGGGGAGCAGCAACTCTTACAAGAATATTTTCAGCCTCCCGACCATCTTTCTAGCTTATTCGTCACGATCGTAGGGTCCGGTTTTATTGCACTCGCAGTAGATTAAGACGACAGAATTGACATCATGACAGACATTGCCGCCAATCCATTCCAACGGCTAATCGAGATCGGGATCGCCCTGTCAGCGGAACGCGACACCAATCGGTTGATGGAGCGCATTCTTCTGGAGGCCAAAGACCTCTGCAAAGCCGATGGCGGAACTCTGTTCCTCCGCACCGAAGACGACGCTTTGAAGTTCGAGATCATGCGGAACGACTCATTGAATATCGCACTAGGTGGTACAACCGGCAAGGAAATCACTTTTCCCCCGCTTCATATTTACGATCCAGACACGGGCGAGGAGAACCGTAAGAACGTCGCCACGTGGGCCGCAATTTCCGGCATGTCCGTGAACATCCCCGACGCCTACGAAGCAAAGGATTTCGACTTTACAGGCACGAAGAAATTCGATGAAGGCATGGGATATCACTCCAAGTCCTTCCTCACCGTGCCCCTGAAGAACAGTCAAGATGAAATCATTGGCGTGTTGGAGCTACTCAACGCCCAAGGGTCCAAACCTGGTGACGTCATCGCCTTCAGCACGGAAATTCAGCCTTTGATCGAGGCCCTGGCGTCGCAGGCGGCCGTGGCCCTCGATAATCAACAGCTCTTGGATGCGCAGAAGAAACTGCTCGATTCTTTCATCGAGTTGATCGCGTCCGCCATTGACGCCAAATCGCCGTACACGGGGGGCCATTGCCAGCGCGTACCGGAATTGACAAAAATGCTGGCCCGCGCCGCCTGTGAGACTGATGACGGGCCCTTTGCCGACTTTGATCTCACAGATGATCAGATGTACGAACTCCATATCGGAGCCTGGCTGCATGATTGCGGCAAAGTAACGACGCCGGAATACGTGGTCGACAAGGCGACAATGTTGTAAACAATATATAACCGCATCCACGATGTCCGGATGCGGTTTGAGGTTGTGAAACGCGACGCCATGGTCGAATACCTGGAAGCGATCATCGACGGCGGCGCCGCGGAAACGCTGAAGGCCAAATTGGATAGGCACCTGTCCAAACTGGATGATGACTTTAACTTTATCGCCGAAAGCAATATGGGCGGCGAGTTCGTAGCCGCTGAGTTGATCGAGCGCCTCGAGTCCATTGCCAAAATTCAATGGACTCGGACCCTCAGTGACCGGGTCGGGATTTCCTACGAGGAACAGAAACGAAAGGACCGAACCCCCGAACTGGAATTGCCGGTAGTGGAGAACCTGTTGTCGGACAAAGATTATCACATCATCTACCGCGAAACCGCCGAACCGGCGGCGTCGAACGACAATCCCTACGGTTTCAAGCTTAATGTGCCAGAGCATAAATACAATCTGGGTGAAGTGTACAACCTGTCCATCGGCCGCGGAACGTTGACAGAAGAGGAACGCTTCAAAATCAACGACCATATCGTGCAGACGATCATCATGTTGGAACAATTGCCGTTCCCAAAACATTTAGCCCGCGTCCCTGAGTATGCTGGAGGCCACCACGAGAAGATGGATGGCACGGGATACCCGAAGAAACTAACCAGCGACGACATGTCGATACCAGCCCGGATCATGGCCATCGCTGATATTTTCGAGGCACTAACCGCGGCGGACCGCCCGTACAAACCGGCCAAGTCCCTCAGTGCCTGCGTCAAGATCATGTCCTCCATGAAAAAGGCCGCCCATATTGATGAAGATCTATTTGAGCTGTTCTTGACGTCTGGCATCTACAAGGAATATGCGGATCGCTACCTCGATCCGTCGCAGATCGATGATGTGGATCTCTCGGAGTACGTCCAAACAGCCGGCGGCGGCGAAGACTGATCCCATGCAGGAAGATCCGCTGACACGGGCTAAAACCTATCCCTACCCGATCCCATCGACGTCCTTCATCTTTGACAACGGCAAAACTACGGCGATTGAGGCCGATGAACGGTTGACCGGCCTGGCGGACCGAACACCCGTCCTCGCCGTCGGATCGAACCAATCTCCCGTACAGTTGTCGCGGAAATTTAGTGGTCGGGATTGGGGCCCCATTCCGGTCGTGCGGATCGCCCTCCACAACTACGATTCCGTCTATTCCCCGCACGTCGCCTCCTACGGGTCCATTGCGGCAACCCTTCAGGAAGTTGCGGGCGTTCGCGTGAGCTTGTTCGTGACGTGGCTGGATGAGGTTCAGTTGACGCGCATGCATGAGACCGAGGTTTCCAGCGCCAACTACAGTTACGGACTGTTGTCCGATCTTCATATCGAAGTTGAAGCCGGTCCGCCCGTTGAAGCCGTTCACATATACAAATCCACCCGGGGCACGCTCTGCGACGATCATGGTCCGATCCCCCTTTTGGAAGTGCGGGCCGAAGGCCGGTCACGTCGCGCCATGTCGCAACTGGAAGTCCAAGAGCACATACGCGATGTCCTCAATCCGGGAATGGAAACTGATGACTTCATCCGCACGTCGATCAACGATGCGGACCTTCGCCAAGTGCGGTCGGATCAATTACGGGTCAACGCCCAACCCTTTGCCCCGAAATCCTTCCGGGGAATCCCCATTTAGGCCGTGCCGGCGGCGCGAGCGATGACAATGCCAACCAAAATGATCAGGCCAAAATCTCGGTTTGATTTGAATAACCGCAGGCAGGACTTGGGTGTATCAAAATTGACGGTCAGGACTTGCCACGTCAAATGCGCAGCGCCAGCCATTAGACCCGCATAATACGGCCACGCCATCGCCACCGCGGAACCGGCTAAACCAAGAAGCACGATGGTTATGGCGTAAAATCCGACCACCCATTTGGTCGTGGCAGTGCCGAATTTCAGCGCTGTAGACTTCACGCCAACCAAGAGATCGTCGGCCTTATCTTGATGGGCATAAATGGTGTCGTAACCCAATGTCCAAAATAGCCCCGCAATATACATCCACAGAGCCGGCGCTTCGAGGGCTCCGGTCACGGCGGCCCACCCCATCAACGCGCCCCAATTGAATGTTAGGCCAAGGAATGCCTGGGGCCAGTAGGTAAACCGCTTCATAAACGGGTAAACGATCACCAGTATAAGCGAAGCCAACCCAAGCCCGACCGTCACCCCGTTGAACTGAAGGAGGATCGCCAATCCAATCCCAAGTAAGAACGCCAGCAATGCGAATGGTTGCAAAACGCTCAGATCGCCATTGGCTATGGGTCGCCCCACGGTGCGCGTGACCATGCGGTCGAAATCCCGATCGACCAAATCATTGACCGTACATCCGGCCCCCCGCATGACCAATGCGCCCATGCCGAACAGGGCCATGAACCACCAATCGGGAAGTCCGCTGGACGCCATCGCCGTGCTCCACCAGCACGGGATCAAAAGCAACCATGTACCGATAGGCCTGTCCGCACGCATAAGCCGAAGGAACGGCCGCGCAGGCTTAGGTGCCCACCTATCAACCCAGTTTCCCGTGGCGATATCGCTGGCAGACGTGGCAGACGGTCTCGTCATAGCGGCACTATACGCCGCCCGGGTAGGGATCACCACTGCTTGCCGAAGCCAATCCAGCGCCTATCATGGTTGCCATGGTTCGATCTCTTCCCCGAGTTTACGTCAATCAACCGCTCGCGCCGGATACCCGGGTCACCTTCACACGCGACCAAGCCCACTATCTTCGCGATGTCATGCGGCTCGGCACAGACGCTGCGGTGGCCGTGTTCAACGGCCACGATGGAGAATGGAGAGTGGGACAACTTAATCTTCAACGGAAGGCCGGGTCCGGCATTGCCACAGAGCAGATCCGGCCCCAGTCCAGCGCATCAGGCCCGGACCTGTTCTTCGCACCCGTGAAGAAAACGGCGACGGACTTTATCGTTGCCAAGGCGACGGAGCTTGGGGCCCGCGCCCTGCGCCCCATCATGACCGAGTTCACCGACACAGGACGGGTCAATGTCGAACGTCTGCAGAACAATGCCCGCGAAGCGGCAGAGCAATGCGGTCGCCTGGATATTCCACAAATTGGATCGCCCATTGGCCTGCGGGAACTGGTGGGATCATGGCACTTGGCCCAGTCTTTGATCATAGCTGATGAGACCGGCGACAGTGACAGTGCAATGAAAATCCTGAACGAAATCAGAGTGGAAGACCGTGCCCCCGCATTTGTGATCGGTCCGCAAGGCGGTTTTTCTAAAACCGAACTTGTGTTCCTGCGCGCCTTGCCGTTTGTTACAACCATTGATCTGGGCCCCCGCATCTTGCGCGCGGAAACGGCCGTCGTAGCGGCCCTGACCTGTTGGCAGGCGACGCGCGGCGATTGGACCTAACATTCCGGCCTTGCGCCGGACCGAATAACAAGAGGAGCCACATGCCCGAAGATCAGGCAAACTCTCGCCCACCCATCGAAGACACATCGGAACTTGTCGCCTACCTGGAAACCGGCTCCAAACCGGCCAAGGATTGGCGGATCGGCACGGAGCATGAAAAGTTTCCTTATCGTCT
>CAZNWX010000118.1:0-6651 GCA_964576415.1 uncultured Magnetovibrio sp.
CTAGCTGACCTTGTAGATGATCCTCAGGTCTCAGCAATAGGCCTGATGACAACTCCGTTAGACGGCGAGGTGCCCTTGGTTGGCCTCCCGCTGTCCGTTAATGGCGTGAGGCCACCAATTCGGACCTCGGCGACAACTCTGGATTCCGCGCGGGAAACGGCCCGGCGGGCCGCCTCCGTGCCAGAAGAAAACAATTTGTTCGAGGTTCTATTCGAGGGAATGTCCGTTAAATAGGGCGCGGAGTGGTTGCGTCCTTGGGTGCCTTCGACCTAGGAATTGACTATTAATTTGAGTATCAGTCAGTTGCTGGAGACCTTGCCGCCTTATACCTTCATCGGGGGAGGTCGGAGGATCCCATGAGGGATTCATCGATGGCCCGTGCACACTGGCGACCTTCTCGGATCGCCCAAACGACGAGGGACTGCCCGCGCCGCATATCACCCGCAGCAAAGACCTTGTCAATGGACGTGGCGTAGTCGTCGGTATTGGCGTTCACGTTACCATGGCTGTCGTAGTCGACGCCGAGACCGTTTAGCATGCCTTCATGTAATGGATTAACGAAACCCATTGCGAGAAGTACAAGATCTGCCTTCAGTTCGAATTCGGAACCTTCAACTTCGGTCATCTTGCCGCCCATCCACTCCAGGCGGACGCATTTTAAGGCTGTGACCTTGCCGTCCTTGCCCTCGAAGGACTTGGTGGCGACAGACCAATCGCGCGCACAGCCTTCGTCCTGGGAAGATGACGTACGCAGCTTCAGCGGCCAGTTGGGCCACGTGGTCCCCTTGTCTTCCTTCTCCGGCGGCTTTGGCATGATTTCCATCTGAGTGACCGAGGCCGCACCATGGCGGATCGAGGTGCCAACGCAATCCGAGCCCGTGTCGCCACCGCCGATGACGATGACATGTTTATTCTCCGCTAGGATCTCCAAGTTGTCGGTGATTTGCTCGCCGGAAACGCGGCGGTTCTGTTGGGTTAGGAACCGCATGGCGAAATGGATGCCGTCCAGCTCGCGGCCCTTGATGGAAAGATCGCGCGGTTGTTCGGACCCGCCCGTGAGCGCCACGGCGTCAAAATTTATCAGAAGGCTCATGGGGTTCACATCTTCACCCACGTGGGAGTTGGTGCGAAACACAACACCTTCGGCCTGCATTTGCCCCATGCGGCGGTCGATCAAGGACTTGGCCAACTTAAAGTCTGGGATTCCATAGCGGAGCAGACCGCCGACTTTGATGTTCTTTTCAAACACTAGGACGCGGTGACCGGCGCGCGCCAGTTGTTGCGCGCAGGCAAGGCCCGTTGGTCCTGCCCCGACAATGGCGACGTGTTTGCCGGTAGAACGAGCGGAGACCTGGGGCTGGACCCAGCCTTCCTCCCAACCCCGATCAACGATGGCACATTCGATGGATTTTATGCTCACCGGCTCGTCAGTGATGTTCAGTGTGCATGCCGCCTCGCAGGGTGCAGGGCAGATGCGGCCGGTGAATTCCGGGAAATTGTTGGTGGAGTGCAGCACATCCAGAGCCTGCCGGTAATCGCCCCGATAAACCAGATCGTTCCAGTCTGGGATGATGTTGTTGACCGGACAACCCTGGTGACAGAAGGGAATGCCACAATCCATGCAGCGCGCGCCTTGGCGGCTAAGGTCGTCATCTGCCAGCGGCATGAGGAACTCATCAAAGTGCATGACCCGCTCGGCGACCGGCGTGTAGCTGCGGTCCTGACGCGTGATCTCCATGAAACCGGTGGGCTTGCCCATCGTTTCGTCCCTTCCCTATCTCGGCTCTTACTCGCCGGCGGCAGCCAGCGATTGCGGTTCTTCGGCGGCGGCTTCCATTTCGCGGATCGCACGCCGGTAATCCACAGGCATGATCTTAATAAACTTCGGCAGATATTCAGCCCAATTGTCGAGGATATGGCGCGCTCTAGTGCTGCCTGTATAGAGCGCGTGACGTTCGATCATCACGCGCAGGCGCCGTGTATCTCCCCTAAGCATGTCGGACATGACCTCGGACAGATCGTCTCTTTCCAACGCGGCATCGTTACCGTCTTCGGCCTGCAAGGGTTCCAATTCAACTTGAGCGAGATTGCAGCGTTTCTCAAAATCACCGTCTTCGTCCAGTATGTAAGCGACGCCGCCTGACATGCCGGCTGCAAAATTGCGGCCCGTAGAGCCGATGACGACGACGCAGCCACCGGTCATATATTCGCAGCCATGATCGCCGACGCCTTCGACAACCGTCGCCGCGCCTGAGTTACGTACGGCGAAGCGTTCGCCGGCGACGCCCCGAAAATAGGTTTCGCCTGAGATCGCGCCGTAGAGTACGGTGTTTCCGATGATGATATTCTCTTCCGGCACAATAGGGCTGTCGGCCGCTGGGTAGATGACGATGCGCCCGCCAGATAAGCCCTTGCCAACATAGTCATTGGCGTCGCCCTCAAGCTCCAAGGTGATGCCTTGAGCCAGCCACGCGCCATAACTTTGACCCGCGGTACCCTTCATCTTGATGTGGATGGTATCGTCGGCAAGGCCCATGTGCCCGTAACGCCGTGCAACTTCCCCGGACAACATGGTGCCTACGGTCCGATTGATATTCCGCACCGGGGTTTCGATGGTCACCGGTGTTTTGTTCTCCAGGGCTGGCGTCGCCTGTTCGATGAGCTTGTTGTCGAGCGCCTTCTCCAGGCCGTGATCTTGTTCTTCGCAGTTGTAGACGGCGACATCGTCGCCGACCTGCGGCTTGGCGAATAGCTTGGAGAAGTCCAGGCCCTGTGCCTTCCAGTGGTCAATAGCCTGACGCATGTCCAGTCTATCCATGCGCCCGATCATGTCGTTCATGTTACGGAAGCCTAATTCCGCCATGATTTCGCGTACTTCTTCGGCGATGAAGGTGAAGAAGTTGACAACGTGTTCCGGTTGCCCCGTGAACCGTTTGCGGAGTTTAGGGTCCTGTGTCGCGACGCCCACTGGACAGGTGTTTAGATGGCACTTACGCATCATGATACAACCCGATGAAATCAGCGCCGCCGTAGCGAAGCCAAACTCGTCCGCACCCAACAGCGCCCCGATGACCACGTCTCGACCCGTGCGCAGGCCGCCGTCAACTTGTACGGCAATGCGGCCGCGGAGCTGGTTCAAGACCAGGGTCTGGTGCGTTTCCGCCAATCCGATTTCCCAGAAGGAACCCGCGTTCATGATCGAAGTCAGCGGGCTGGCGCCGGTGCCGCCGTCATTGCCAGAAATAGTCACGTGGTCTGCGTGCGCCTTCGAGACGCCGGCGGCAACCGTGCCCACGCCTACCTCGGAAACCAGCTTTACGGAAATCCGTGCTTTCGGATTGGCGTTCTTCAAATCATGGATGAGCTGCGCCAAGTCCTCGATCGAGTAAATGTCGTGGTGCGGTGGGGGCGAGATCAAACCGACGCCCGGTGTGGAATGCCGCACGCGAGCAATCCATTCGTCGACTTTGTGACCGGGCAATTGGCCGCCTTCGCCGGGCTTCGCGCCCTGGGCCATCTTTATCTGGATGTCGTCCGAATTGACTAGGTATTCCGTGGTCACCCCGAACCGACCCGACGCTACCTGCTTGATCGCCGAGCGCATGGAGTCGCCGTTCTCCATAGACTCATATCGGGTCGCTTCCTCACCGCCTTCGCCCGTGTTAGATTTACCGCCCAGGCGGTTCATGGCGATGGCGAGGTTGGTGTGCGCTTCCCAAGAAATGGAGCCGAACGACATGGCGCCAGTGGCGAACCGTTTTACGATCTCGGAGGCGGGTTCCACCGCTTCCAACGGCAGGGGCACGCCGGCACGCTTGAGGCGGAATAGACCGCGCAGATTCTTCAGTTTCTCATCTTGGTCGTTGATCTTATTGGTGAAGGCCTTGAAACCGTTGTAATTTCCCGACCGGACCGAATGCTGCAGCGTGCCGACAGTTTCCGGGTTCCATACATGTTCTTCGCCGCGCAGCCGGAAGGCATATTCACCGCCCACGTCCAGCGCGTTCGCCAAAATCGGATCGGGGCCAAAGGCGCCGGCATGACGGCGCACCGTCTCCTTGGCGATCTCGGCTAAACCCAGACCCTCGATCTTCGTCGCGGTCTTGGTGAAATAGGCATCAACGAAGGCACTCGACAGTCCAACCGCGTCGAAAATTTGCGCGCCGCAGTACGACTGGTAGGTTGAGATGCCCATCTTCGACATCACTTTGAGCATGCCCTTACCCACGGCCTTCACGTAGCGGGTGTGGATCTCGTCGACACTTAAATCTTCATCCAGATCGCGACGAAGCGCTGTCAGCGTATCGAATGCGAGATAGGGGTTGATGGCTTCCGCGCCGTAGCCCGCTAGCAGGCAGAAGTCATGCACCTTACGGACTTCGCCGGTTTCTATGACTAGACCGACCTCGGTCCGCAAGCCCTCGCAGATCAGATGGTGGTGCACCGCCGCGGTGGCCAACAGGGCTGGAATAGCGACCCTGTCAGCATTAACGCTTCTGTCCGACAGGATCAAGATGTTGTGACCCTGGTTGACGGCGCGGGTGGCGCGCGCGCACAAGTTTTCAAGCGCAGCTTCCATGCCTTCCGGACCGTTTGCCACCTGATAGCAGATGTCGGCAGTGAAGGTCTTAAAGGCGGAGTCCAGGAGGTTCTCGATGTGTCGGATTTTCTCTAGGTCGTTATTTGATAGGATCGGCTGACTGACCTCTAAGCGCTTGTGGGCACCCCCCGTTTCCAGATCCAACAGGTTCGGCCGGGGTCCAATCAAGGAGATCAGGGACATGACGGATGCTTCGCGGATTGGGTCGATTGGTGGGTTCGTCACTTGGGCAAAGTTCTGATGGAAGTAGTCGTAAAGCATCTTCGGCTTTCCCGAAAGCACCGCCGGCGGGATGTCGCGACCCATAGAGCCAATAGGGTCCTGGCCGCTAACAGCCATAGGAGCGAGGAAGAACTTGATGTCCTCCTGCGTGTATCCGAACGCCTGCTGCTTATCCAACAACGTCTGGCGGTCTGGCGGCATGGCCGCCACTTCTTCGGGTAGGTCCTCGATACGGATCTGCGTGGTATCCAGCCAGTCCTGATAGGGCTTTGCCCCGGCCAGCGTATCCTTCAGTTCCTCGTCGTCGACGATGCGACCTTGCTCCAGGTCCAACAATAGCATCTTGCCGGGCTGCAGACGCCACTTCTCGACGATGTCCTTTTCAGCGAATGGCAGGACGCCGACTTCGGAGCCCAGCACTAGCTTGTCGTCGGCGGTGACGATGTAGCGCGCAGGGCGCAGCCCGTTGCGGTCGAGTGTTGCGCCGATCTGTTTTCCATCGGTGAAGGCAATGGCCGCTGGACCGTCCCAGGGCTCCATGACAGCGGCATGATACTCATAGAAGGCTCGCCGTCGGTCATCCATCAAGGGGTGGCCGTCCCATGCTTCGGGGATCATCATCATCATGGCGTGCGCCATTGAGTAGCCGCCGGCCAGAAGTAGTTCGAGGGCATTATCGAAGGTCGCAGTGTCGGACGCTCCATCGCCAATCAGTGGCCAGAGCTTTTCCAGATCGTCGCCCAAGAGCTCTGACTTCATGGAGTGGCGTCGGGCCGCCATCCAATTGATGTTGCCACGCACAGTGTTGATCTCACCGTTATGGCAGAGATAACGGAACGGCTGCGCCAATGCCCAAGATGGAAAGGTGTTGGTGGAGAACCGCTGGTGCACTAGGGCCAGCGCTGTCTGGTAGCGTTCGTCTCTGAGGTCGAGGAAGTACTTGTCCACGTTCGGCGCTAGCATCATGCCCTTGTAGCAGATGGTCCGGGCCGACATGGATGGCATGTAGAATTGGGCGATACCCTCGAGATCGTCGTCCCAAACGAGGTGGTGGGCCTGTTTGCGGATGACGTAGAGTTTGCGCTCAAAAGCATCCGTGTCGGGGCAATTGTTGCCTCGGCCAACAAAGATTTGCCGGATCATAGGTTCCATGGGCTTTACGCTCTCGCCAAGCCATTTGTTGTCCACCGGCACATCGCGCCAGCCCAAAACTTCTTGCCCCTCGATGTCGACGGTGCGCTCTATAGCTTCGACGCAGACATTCATCTCGCGGCTGCCTCTCGGCAGGAACGCCATGCCAACGGCGTAATCGCCGGCGGCGGGCAGCGTAAAACCCAGCTTTTCCGATTCTTCTCGAAAGAGAGTGTCGGGGATCTGCGTTAGGATGCCAGCGCCATCACCGCACAAGGGGTCCGCGCCAATAGCGCCCCGGTGGTCAAGATTAACCAGAATCTCAATACCCTGGCGGACAATATCATGGCTCTTGCGGTTTTTGATGTCCGCAATGAAGCCGAGCCCGCAATTATCATGCTCGTTCGCCGGGTCATATAGCCCTTGCTTTTGGGGCAGACCTGACGACGATGGCCAATCCTGTTGGCGCATTGTTCGCTTGTCCTTTACTTTTGGTAGCCTGTTTAGATATCAAGGCTTGCCCGTACTTGCCAGCGGCATTTTTGTCTCGAAACGGACCTAAAAACCGGTCCAAATCATCGAGTTAAGAACCTTAGTCCAGTTTCGGACTTGGGCTGTGGGGGCAAGGTTGGTATAAGACAGCAAGGTTCAGGGGAGTTCAAGTCTTGGATGTCGTGCATCTGATAGTTTTGGCGGTA
>CAZNWX010000119.1:0-4104 GCA_964576415.1 uncultured Magnetovibrio sp.
CATAGAACGCAAAACAAATTGCGTGTGCTAGTCTCCCATATGAAAAGATCAAACACGTCGTCAGTACATAATGAAAAGAGGATTGTCCTAGAGTTTCTATGATCAGTAAAAGAATCAAAAAAATAGGAGTATATTCGGAAAAATTTCCATGTGCTCTTACATTTCTTTGCAATTTTTTCTCTGGTATTGCTTCGCCCATGGTGAAAAAAAATTTCATCACAGGGCTGCCTCTTAAATATCCAATGCGAAATGATAAGAATAAATAAAATAGCGTAAAAAGTGATCCAAAAAGTGATGTTAAAGGAAGATTGTTCATTGCATTTTCCTATTTGATAAATACGTCTGCTCTGTGGACATCATTTCTAAGAGGTATAGTGTGGAGATGGTGGGTATGGTTTTCATCGTAATTTTCAAGAAGCTTTTCGTGTGCCATGTCATCAGGAAGCTTAAAGGTTATTACTTCTATCATAATGGCAAAGGCCCTCATCTCATCGGAAATTGAATCATCACTGACGCTTGGCGAGTGCTCATTCTTCTCATCTAATAGATTGGTGCGGTCAACCTCATGGCGGGGCGTTCGCTGATCCTTTCAAACCAGTCCGCCAGGGTCGGGCGTCCGCCGCGCCAGTTGTCGCCCGGGTGGCGCCAGTCTGCATAACCCAAGGCAGAGACGGTTGCGATAATACCCAAATTGACGGTGTCGCCGAAATTCGCAGATGCCTCATTTAGTGCGTCGTAGGCGTCCATGGTGATTTTTGCATCTTTCTCCTTAACGGTGGTTGCCTGTTGAGCCGCATCGCGGCGGCCCTCGTGCGTCCGAAAATAAAGCGTGTCCATCAACACAGATGCCGTACCCTCAAGTTGTATGGCCTTGTCTCGATCCGCGGGATGGGAAGGTGTGAGCCTGTTCCCTGATAGATCGTCCAAATATCGGCAGATTAATAGGCTCTCAACTATGAAAGCGTCGGTATCGGTAATCAATGCGGGCACTTTGCCACCTGGGCCGTTGGCGAACAGGACGGCATCGTTCTCGGCCCGTGGTGTCAGGTCCTCTTCTTCAACCCTACCCTGGAGGCCAGCTTCATGCAGCGCCAGGCGCGGTCGCCGCGCATAAGGTGAGTTCTGTGTAAAATATAACTTCATGGTCCTACTCCATCCCGGATACGAATCAGATCTTATAGTCATCACCTAATTTATCCAATCCGGCCATGACATGGTGCTTAACCTCATTCACTGAAATTGGCCGGATTGATGGGCGCCTACAGTGTAGGCGCACACCTGTCCAAACATGGTGATCCATGGGGTATAAGGTACTGTAATCAAATACAGAGAACCTCAGGAATCCGCGGAGTCCAAGGCATAGAACTGTTTCCAGGAGACAGGGGCCAGAGGTTCGAATCCTCGCACTCCGACCAATCATTTTGGTGAGTTAGCCGACTTCACGGATCTTCTGATTCCTCGTTTGGTCACCTTTGGTCCAGTGATGAGGGATCATGGCAACTGTTGAGAAGCGATTCGGTAGAAATGCATACCGTGGCGTGTTCGCATCCGTAAACCGGGATTGCCGACCATTACGCGCACCTTCAACTATGACCCTATGCCGGCCATTTGATCAGGGAGCGTACCAAACGGTCACGGGCGCCGGACTGTCGAGAATGGCCTTGATTGGTGCTGTGAGGACATCGCCAGTTTCACAAGCTTTGATCAGAGCGACTTCCTTACTCTCTCCCGTTATCAACAGATGAATCTGGCGCGCGTTAAATAGCGCGGATGCCGTCATTGTCATTCGCGGCTCGTTTATCGTTGTCGGCACCAAAGTCATAAGAGGTGTCGGGCAGGACGGATCCAAGGCTCGGTCGAGGCCTTTGGCGCCCGGGAACAGCGAAGCGGTGTGTAAGTCTTCGCCCATGCCCAGAACGCAGACATCCAACGGAAGGACATCGCGTGTCAGTCGCTCAGATAACGGCACGACGGCGTCGTGGCGATCAATGCCTTCTTGGTACAAGGGCACGAACGTAGCCGCGCCGGCTTGGCCCAAAAACAATGTTTCCTTCACCAACCGGTGGTTCGAACGCGGATGACCCGAAGGCACCCAGCGCTCGTCGCTCAAGGTGACAAAAACGTTTCTCCAATCAAGCTCGAACGTGCCCAACCGGATCATGAACGGGCCCGGCGTCGAACCTCCGGAAAGGGCCAGTGTGGCCCGGCCCCGTTCCGTTATAGACCGTTTGAGCTGCGCTGCGACATCCTTAGCCAAGCGCTCGGTCAACGCTTCGCGGTTGTTTTCCACTATCGTTTCAAAGCTCAAGACGAATTTTCCCACCACTTCGCGGTCGTTTCCTTGTAATTTTCAAGAAGCTTTTCGAGAGCCATGTCATCAGGAAGCTTAAAGGTTATTACTTCTATCATCATGTCAAAGGTCTTCATTTCATCGGAAATTGAATTATCGCTGACGCTTAGCGAGAGCGCATTCTTCTCATCTAATAGATTGGTGCGGTTAACCTCATGGCCGCTGCTTCTCTCAAAATCCAGGTTTAAGTCTTTGCAGACTAACCTGCCGGGAAAGCAGACGGTCCGTCACATTAACCGATCTGAGTGAGGCAAAATTTCATGGAGTTACCAAGATGGTTGCTATCCAGGCCGGATCGATTTCAGCGGCAATTTCAGATCAACAATTTTGGCGACTTCTGAACTAGCGGCCACGTATCTATCTCGGCGGAGCAACAGAGCACGGTTCAGATAATCGATATATGGCCGGTTCGACAATAACCTACTTGCATCCCGATACGTCGGTATTCTGGAGGTGAAAGGTTTCATCCATTCAGGCGTAATGCCGACGACGCTTGCGCCCAGTGCCTCAAATTCGCGGATAACGTCCGGATGAATAGCTTCTTCTGGGCGCTCCGCATAAATCAACAAGACAGGATGATCAGGGAGAATTCGATCAAACAGGTGAATTTCGCCGTTCGGACCCTCAATCATCGGCTGCGGAAACAGGTTGCCGACAATAGTTTGGCTCGAAGACATCCCATCGGACCAAATAAGCCCACCAGTAAATCGAGGTTTCGGTTTGTATCGCATCTGTGCGATGTAATCCCTTGCCGGCGGATAAATTCCCAAGGCGTGAAATGCGAACCTGACCAGGACGCCCTGCCAATGAGAAGTCGGCATCATGACGGCGCCCATCCGCATGGCCAACTGGATCATCGACCAAGCATGGGGGCGGCGTTCGGTCTCATAGCTTTCCAGGAAGTCGTCATTAACGGGTTTTGCAACGGCTTCGGAAAGTTTCCAGGCCAAGTTGTGCGCGTCGCGCAATCCGCTGTTAAGGCCCTGGCCGGCAAATGGCGGCGTAAGGTGTGCAGCGTCGCCCGCCAGAAATATCCGCCCCTCGCGCCATCGCGATGCGACTCGTGCATGAAAAGTATAAACCTGGACGCGTACGAACGGTTCGTCCCGATCAGGTCCAAACTGATCCAACAGCGTTCTTGCGAAATTTTCCGTTTCAGCCTGCTCCGCCGTTTCGCCGGGCGCCAGTTTGAACTCATATCGCCGCGTCCCATTGGGGCCGGGCAACGTGATGCAGGGGCGCGACGGATTGCAGAACACCTCCGTATGAAACTGCCGGTTCTTGGTCGATACCAGGTCGACAATCAGCCAGGGTTCCTTGAAGCTTGAACCAAGCATTTCGATCCCCAACAACTTGCGTGTCGGTGACCGGCCGCCGTCGCAGGCCACCATGTACTTTGCTGAAATTTTAATTTTGCCCTGATCGAGCGTGCCCATTACGGCTATCACGCCGTCCGCGTCCTGTGAAAAGGAAATCATCTCGGTGTTGAACAGGATGCTCAGGCAATCGAACCGGTTTGCACCGCGATGCAGCAGGGCTTCAAGCTCTGGTTGCCGGAACGCATTTCGTTTTTCGAATCCGAATTCCCTCGATACCGGCTTCACCTCTGCGAAAACGTCACCGGCCGGGCCTTTGCAAATGGAGCCGTAACCTTTTTGAATGATCGCATCGAGGTCACGATCCAGGCCAATGGACTGAATTGTCCGCATGGATTCGTCGTCGATGGAAACGGCGCGCGGCATCGCCACGGTTTC
>CAZNWX010000119.1:4204-6620 GCA_964576415.1 uncultured Magnetovibrio sp.
ACCATGTAGACAGGCGGTTCGCGCTTATCCCCAACGCCGCCTGGCGTGCCGGTGACAATTACATCGCCGGGCGCCAGCGGTGTGAATTCAGAGATGTAGCTGATGAGACGCGGGATTGGAAAAATCAAATCAGCGAGCGTCGCCTTTTGCATGACGTCGCCATTCAGCCTCGTTTCTAACGGCAACTGCGTGTAATCGCCGACTTCATCAGGGGTAACCATGTATGGACCCATGCCGCCCGTTCCAGGAAAGGTCTTGCCCGGCGTGAATTGGGATGTGTGACGCTGCCAGTCGCGCACGCTGCCGTCGTTGTAACAAGCATATCCTGCGATGTGGTCCATGGCGTCAGCTTCGCGAATAGAGCGGCCGCCGCGCCCAACAATCACTGCCAGTTCCCCTTCATAGTCGAACCGTTCGGACTGCAGAGGTTTAATCATCGGTTGCAGATGACCAACTTGGGAATCGGCGTATCGTGTGAAAATTGTCGGATGGTCCGTGTCCGGTCTACCGGTTTCCGCTTGGTGCTTGGCATAGTTCAACCCGACACACAGAATTTTTGCTGGATCAGAGATGGTCGGCAAAAACATGATGTCATCGCTTGCTAGCTCAGCTTTCCGATCCGCCACGTAGGCCGGCACTTCGCGCAAAACACCTTTGGCGATGGCGCTTTTCAGCGTACGGGGTTTTCCAGGTAACACACCCGTAAGATTTACAATCCCGCCGTCGACAAGGGCACCGAAATACGGCTTCCCCATTCTCATGTAGCTGATTAGTTTCATCTGTATGCCCTCGTTAGAGTTTTAGGAGCGTAGAATACCATTGCCCCAAAGATTGAGCGTCCGTTCTGACTGCGGCCAGTCCTTGACGGGACGGCCGCGGACGGTTTCGAGTTCCGCGGAAACCTCGACCCAGTTTCCGTCCGGGTCGTTCACGAATGCAAAAAGATTGTTGCCAGGGCCGTGCCGGCCGGGTCCCCAGACCAGAGGTATGTCTTGATCGGCGAAGTGGTCGCACCAGTCGCGGATATAATTCCATTCCCCGGCCTCGTAACAATGATGGTCAATACCCTGCCGGTCCGCCAGGAAGCAGGCCAGGGTGTGATGTTCGTGGTTCGAGGTGAAAAAACACGTCGCGAGACTGCCGTCGTCGTGCAAAACACGGTCTGTCAGCGAAAAGCCGAGTTTGTCGCAGTAGAATGACCGAAACGCCTCGACATTGAACGAGGCAAAAACGACGTGCTGCAATGCGCCGGCAATGCCGTTGAATTGGGACGCATCCGGTTCCGCGACACCGAATACGATTTCATTGCCATCAGGGTCGGAAACGGCAAAACACCCGTCGTCAAAATATGCGTTATCAGCAGAGGTGACGGCAACCTCCTGACGCTCGACATGGGCACGAAATTCCGAAAGGGCCTCTTTCCCCCGGCACGTATAAGCGGCGCGCGCAAGTGTATTTGCCGGCCCCTCGACAATGCCCAACTTTCTATCAGGTCCGGCGCAACGCCACTCAAGATCCGATACCCGTTCGATCTTCATATCCATGGCTGTGCCGTAGAACCCAGCCAGTCGTTCCGGCGATGGCGACCGCAACGTTAGATGATGTAGATCAAACCCGATTTGGGCCGCACCCAGGGGCATGGGGGTCTCCAATTTTTTTCATATTATGATAACAATTTCAAAATACAAATATTGATTTATCATTATTAGGGATTATCAAGCTGTATGGGGGGTGATTCCGCTGTGCCATGGCCTTCAGTTAATGAATCGTACGCGCGTTGCATGTGCTGTTCGATCAATTTGGCGCTGGTCGTGAGGTTCGCGTAGATCAGCGGCTCGTGGGTATCCGCGAAGTCTTCCACCGCGCTGATGCAGCTGAGTGACGCTTCGATCCCCAAGGCTTTGTTGCTGACCGGAACAGCGAAACCGATCAATTCAGCATCAACTTCGCCTTGCGTCGAGCAAAACCCTTCTTTCCGAATTCTTTCGAGCTTTTTGGCGAGCGCCGTTCGATCCTCCTGGGAACCTTCGGCAACGCTTTTGAGGACTTTGTCCAAGCGTTTTCCCTTGATCTGAGCCAGGATCGCATGAGACGTCGCGCCGCGCATAACGGGCATCGGGCGCCCGCGTTGATAGCTTGTTTTTCGAGTGAAAGGTTTCGACCGCGCGTCGGCCACGCACATGACCTTATTTCCGTATAACCGGGCCAGAACCGCGGCGCACGGGATCGAGTTGTCATTCACCAAACGGTCAAGGAACCCCGCACCCGAACGAATTAGGGGGTCGGTCATCGAAATCGTCCGGTCGTATTCGATGAATGCTGGACCGAGTCGGTAATAGGATCCCGCCGCACTTTCCAGAAATCCCGCCGCGACCATCTCTCGGACAACTCGATAGATAGTGCTGGACGGGGTGCC
>CAZNWX010000120.1:0-6620 GCA_964576415.1 uncultured Magnetovibrio sp.
CGCAGCTTCGTGCCCTTGGTGACGGCCTGTCCCGGCTGTGGGCGTACCACATCAACCGTGTTCCAGGAGTTGACCGATCGAATTCGGAGCTTCATCCGGGCGTCCATGCCCGAATGGAAAGAGAAATACCCTGGTGTTGAAGACATGAACGTTGCCGTAATGGGCTGCATCGTCAACGGTCCCGGGGAGAGCAAGCACGCCGACATCGGAATCAGTCTTCCCGGCACCGGCGAACAACCGGCTGCGCCGGTGTTCATCGACGGCAAGAAGGAAATGACGCTTCGCGGCGCGAACATCGCGGATGAATTTCAGGCGATTGTCGAGGACTACATCGCCAAGAGCGCTATGGGGATAGCGGCACCTCTAAGGCGGCCGAATAGGAACCATCAGCCATGTCCATTTTCCAGCCCGTCCGCGGCACCCACGATCAGCTGCCCGATGCCTTCCGCGACCACAAGCGGGTCACGGATACAGCGCGCGATATCTCGGCACGCTATGGCTTTCGGGAGATGACGCCGCCCGTGTTCGAATTCACCCAGGTGTTTTCTCGGACCATGGGTGAGACCTCGGACGTGGTGACCAAGGAGATGTACACCTTCGCCGATCGTTCCGGCGAAGAGCAGATTTCGCTTCGCCCTGAGTTCACGGCCGGCATTTGCCGGGCGTTTGCCTCTAACGCCCTTTACGATCAGGCACCCTTTAAGGTATTCGCCACGGGACCGCTGTTCCGATACGAACGACCGCAAAAGGGCCGGCAACGCCAGTTCCACCAGATCGACATGGAAATCTTGGGCGTCCCGGGAACTGCCGCCGACATCGAGGTCCTGGCCGTCGGTCAGCACATCCTGGAAGAGCTTGGTGTCGCCGGCGATGTTACATTGAAGCTGAACTCCCTGGGCGACCCGGAGAGCCGGGCGGCCTATCGGGAAAAGCTAATTGCCTATCTGCAACCCTTTCAGGCCGAATTATCCGAAGACAGCCGCGAACGTCTGCATCGCAATCCGCTTAGGGTTTTCGATTCTAAATCGGAACGCGATCAGGAGATCGTCGCCGATGCTCCGTTGCTGAAAGATCATCTCAATGATGCCTCGAAGGCGTTTTTCGATGAGGTCTGCAAAGGCCTAATGCGCCTCGATATCGCGTTCACCTTGGACCCGGGACTGGTCCGTGGCCTCGACTACTACACCCACACTGCCTTTGAATTTGTTACCGAAACCCTGGGTGCCCAGGGCGCGGTGATCGCAGGTGGCCGCTACGATGGACTCATCGAGCAGTTGGGTGGCCGTCCGACCCCTGGCATCGGCTGGGCCGGCGGCGTGGAACGGCTGGCCATGATGGTCGGTGAAGCGCCTGTGGCGCAGCGGCCTGTGGCGCTTATACCACTGGGCGCGGCAGCGGACGCCTTCACCCAGGTTTTAGCCCGCGACCTGCGCAAGGCCGGTTACGTCGTGGAATTGGGCTACTCGGGCAACATGAAGCGCCGCCTCAATCGCGCCAACAAGGTCGGCGCGGCGGTGGCCGTGATTATCGGCGATGACGAATTGGCCAAGGATGTGGCTACAGTTCGCGACATGGATTCGGGCGAACAGCGCGAAGAGCCGGTGGCCGCCTTGGTGGAATTTCTCGCACCATACCGTTAGCGTGGTGACATGGAAGGGTCGGAAACATTAGGTGCACGGCCCCTTGTGGTCGGCGCCAATCATCGCAGTAGTTCCCTGGCTCTCCGGGACCGCTTGTTTGTTGAAGATGCGGATATCCCGGCATTCTTGAGCAGGCTGCGTGCCAAGGGCATCGACAATGCCGTCCTACTGTCCACCTGCGACCGGGTTGAGGTTCTGGCCTCGCATAGCGATCCGCGGAATGCGGCTGCGTCTATTCAAGCCTGTTTTGCCGATTTGCTTGGCAATACCGACGTCACCCTCGAAAGCCAGTGCTACACCCTGGTCGATGATCGCGCCGTCGAACAGATCTTCGCCGTTTCGGCTTCCTTGGATAGCCAGATCGTCGGCGAGCCGCAGGTCCTAGGCCAGGTAAAGGCGGCCCATCGGATCGCCCGTGAGAATGGTATGGTGAGTGGCGGATTGGAGACCCTCATGCAGGCCGCCTACGGTGCTGCAAAAAGGGTGCGCACCGAAACGGCTATCGGCGAACGCCCCGTATCCATTGCCGCCGCCGCCGTTGACTTGGCGCGCGGCGTGCATGGCGATCTGTCTAGTGCGAAAGGCTTGCTGATTGGTGTCGGGGACATGGGCCACATGGTGGCAGAGCACCTCCTGGCTGCCGGTCTCGAACGGCTCACGGTCACCCATCCCTTGGAGGTCCGCGCTGCCATCCTTGCCCGGACCCTGAATTGCCATCGCATCGGTTACGATGACCGCGCTGAGGCGATGGCGAGTGCGGATGTGGTCGTCACCGCGCTTGGCCGGCACGATTATGTCGTGAATACAGACATGATCAAAAGCGCCCTCAAGACCAGGCGCATGCGACCCATGTTCCTGGTCGACGTGGCGGTGCCCGGCGACGTGGATCCGGCCATCAACCGGATTGATGAGGCGTTCCTGTTTGAACGGGCGGATTTGGAACGGATCGTTTTTGACGGCCGCGCCAGCCGGGAAATGGAAGCCGAAGCCGGCCGCGCAATTGTTGCCGCCGAGGTTGCCGCCTACCAGGCCGAGCGCGCTGGCCGCGCCGCCGTGCCGGCGGTTAAGCTCCTGCGTGAGCATGCTGAACAGATGCGTGCCGAAGTCCTTACCAAAGCCGGAGGTGACGCGGAGAAGGCGACCCGTCTGTTGCTGAGCCGGTTGCTCCATAATCCTTCCATCATGCTTCGGCACGCAGCGTCGGGGGCGCCGGGGGAATTGGAGGCGCTGGACCGGGCGATACGCAAACTCTTTCAACTCGAAGACGATCCGACCGGTACGCCGGTGGCCAGAAGGGACGATGAGATATGAGCCTTGATGAGAATCTGAACCGGGTACTATCCCGTTATGATGAGCTGCAAGCGCTCATGTCCGCCGAAGAGGCCCCCGCCGCGGATGAGATCGCGCGCCTATCGAAGGAATTTTCCGACCTTACGCCGGTTGTACAGGCCGTCAACGATTTGAAATCAGCCCGTGACGAGGCCTTTGACCTAGCTGTTATGGTCGAGGCGGAGGAAGACGTCGAGTTGCGCGAATTGGCGGATGTTGAACTTCAGGAGCTCAAGGATCGGGTGCCGGAATTGGAGCGCCAAGTGCAACTGATGCTGCTACCAAAGGACGAAGTCGATTCTAAGAACGCCATTCTGGAGGTGCGGGCCGGCACCGGTGGGGACGAGGCGGCATTGTTCGCCGCCGACCTGTTCCGCATGTATCAGCGTTATGCCGAAACCCGCGGCTGGAAATTCGAACTCATGAGCGCCAATGAGATCGGTATTGGAGGTTATAAGGAAGTCGTTGCCTCGGTGAGTGGCAAGGAAGTATTTCTACGCTTGAAATTTGAATCGGGCGTGCACCGGGTGCAGCGGGTGCCTGTGACAGAGTCCGGTGGACGCATTCATACCTCCGCCGCCACCGTCGCCGTCATGCCCGAAGCTGAGGAGGTGGACGTCCACGTCGATGAAAAGGACCTCCGCATTGATGTCTTCCGGGCCAGTGGCCCTGGCGGGCAATCGGTGAACACGACCGATTCAGCGGTGCGCATCACCCATATTCCAACTGGCATCGTGGTCTCTCAACAGGACGAAAAATCCCAGCACAAGAATAAGGCGAAGGCCATGCGAGTGCTTCGGGCTCGCTTGTACGAGGCGGAGCGTGCCGCGAAGGACGCGGAACGTGCAGAGGCGCGGCGCTCTCAAGTAGGTTCCGGCGACCGTTCGGAACGGATTCGTACCTATAACTTCCCCGAACGTCGGGTCACGGACCACCGGATCAATCTGACCCTACATCAATTGGACAAGATGCTGGATGGGGACCTTGATGAGGTAGTTGACGCCCTGTTGATGGACGACCAGGCGCGCCAACTTTCCGAACTGGCATGAGCGCCTCGACGACGGGCACAGTCCGTGACGCCATTGACGCGGCGGCGGCGCGTCTGGCGGCGGCCAGGATCGATACGGCACGGCTGGACGCTCGCGTTCTCATGGCCCATGTGATGGAGCGTGATCAGGCCTGGCTGATTGGCCATGGTGATGAACAGCTGCCCACCTACGCCCGGGCGCGCTATGAGGAGTTGGCGGCGCGCCGCGCGGACCGCGAGCCCATTGCCTACCTCACCGGTGTGCGGGAGTTCTGGAGCTTGGACCTAAGTGTCAACCCCGACACGCTTATCCCCCGTCCCGATTCGGAGACCCTTGTGGAGACGGCATTGGAGATCGCTTGGACGGACAAGCTGCGAATTCTTGATTTGGGAACGGGGTCGGGATGTCTGTTGCTGGCTATCCTGACCGAACGTCGTCACGCCCACGGCCTGGGTATCGACATCAACGAGGGCGCGGTGCGCATCGCGGAACAGAATGCTAGGACATTAGGTCTATCGAACCGCGCGCGGTTCCGCGCCGGGACTTGGGCGGCGACTTCGCCGATGGCAGAGGAGGAGCGGTTCGATCTGGTCGTTTCCAACCCGCCTTACATCCCCGAAAGGGACATCGCGGGCATGGCGCCCGACGTACGCGCCTTTGAACCCTTAGGCGCGCTGAGCGGTGGCAGGGATGGCCTGGACGCCTACCGAGAGATCGCGGCGCATCTTCAATATCTAATTGTTCCGGACGGATATTTCATTGGGGAATTTGGTCTTGGACAGGGGCTGGCGGTAGGACAGATTCTTCACGCGGCGGGGCTTCAGGTAATTGGATTCCGTGACGATGTGGCCGGTCGAGAACGCTGTGTTATCGCCCGCCGGCACGATTGAGGAAAACTGCAAAAAAGGGTTGGAATAGGAGGCGTTCCCAGCTACGGTATCAATAGTTTGGTCCTTAGGGATCAGCAGGGGGTCCCCGGAAATTCGGGTTGCACCCATTCGTTCCCCAGCGTTGTGCCGGGTATCGGTCAGCCTCAGGAGAATGGTTTCCTTGGGTGTGGTCGGGCGGGTTCGTTGAAATCCCGCGTCCCGGTGAATGGCATGGCGATACGTGCTCTGGGGGTGGTGGAATAGCCAAGCAACCAGGTTAAGATGAAACACAATTCAGGCAATCGGCGTTCGCGGTCCCGTGGCAGCAAACAGCGTTATGGCGGGGGTGGCCGGAACAACTACGAAAGCAACGGCCCCGGCGGCAAGGTGCGGGGCACTGCGCAACAGGTCTTGGACAAGTATCTGGGGCTGGCCCGCGACGCCCAGACCTCCGGTGACCGGATCGGCGCGGAATTTTTCTTCCAGTTCGCTGAGCATTATTTCCGGGTCCTGAACGCCGACGGCGGCAATGCCAATCAGATACGCCGGGACAAGCAAGCGCAGACGCCTGAGGAACCGGCCGCGGACGACAACATGGTGGACGCCGAGGATGCCTCCGTCTCGGACCAGCCCACGACCGAAATGAAAGCCGCGTCGGCCATCGATCTCGCTAATCAACCACAGCCGGAAGTTGGCGACCACCCGGCCGACATAATTCCGCCGGTCATCGAAGGTGCGCCCACCGCCGATGCGAACGAGGCCCTCGCGCCGAAACCACGCCGCCGCCGCGCGAAGACGGAAACGTCGACGGAAAAAGGCGAATCGGCCCCCGCGTCTTAAATTCAATTCTGGTATTCAGATCTGCGGAATGAGAGTATCACCGGGTCGAATCGTGCCCGCCGTTTCGACGCGCGCGTAGACGCCAACATCGATGTGGCGAAACCCCATTTGTAGCGCCTTGACGATGTTCTGATCACGCTCTGCTGTCTTCGGATTGACGTTGATGGCGGCGCACCGGGCGATTCGCGCAGTCACGGTCAGGCGCACGTCGCCGATGGTGATCTGCTTGTCGATCCATTCGAACTCGTGCCAGGGCGCTGTCCCCTCCAGCCAGATATTGGCCCGGAACCGACGGGGCTCAACAGGTTCCTGGGTGACGCGCTCCACGTCTTTCACTGACGCCAGGTTGAGGATCGAAATCACCGGCGCGTTATGATCGGAAAACACGTGCGCACCGGTGGCCTCTATCAGTTTTGGCCGGCCGCGGGCCTCATCCGTCATGAAGGCGTCGAAAAAGCCCTCGATGGTGCCGCGCCCGATGCGGTCCGTGAGCTTCCCGCGCGCCACCTGCTTGCCCCCGCGAAATACGCTAAGGGTGTCCGTCTCATCGTCGAACTGAGTTTCTAACTGTGCCAGGCGCTCGTTCTTCTGCAGCATTAGGAAGTTGGATTTCGGTATCCATTTCGTGGCTGCCGTCTCCGTCCGCGTGATGCCCAGCGCAAGAGCGAACCGGCGGTCATTCGGAATGGCCTGGCCCGGCGTGAGTTCGGCGGTCTCTAGCGCCTCAGGTGTCAGACCTTTGACCGGGTGGCGATAAATCGAATTCACGGTAATCATCATAGTCTAACCATGCGCCCCCCTGGTGGGAAGTCAATGAGCTCGGCCATTTTTTAGTGCTACAATCTTAGTTTAGACGAATACCCTTGCGTGGTCCGCCGGGCGAGCCATATCTAGAAGAGAAACCTTAGTCAAAG
>CAZNWX010000121.1:0-6620 GCA_964576415.1 uncultured Magnetovibrio sp.
ATTAGCATTGGCATTCTCGCCCTTCAAACACCGATCCTTTGGGTTAGCCTACATCTTGTCGGCGCAAGCCCAGAGGTATCCGCGCTGGCGGCTGATTACTTCCTGATACGGGTGTGGGGAGCACCGGCAGCCCTTGCAATCTATGCCCTTACGGGATGGTTTTTCGGCATACAAAACACCCGCGCAGCGCTCATCACGCAACTTTGGCTTAACGGATTGAACATCGTTCTCGATTTATGGTTCGTACTCGGCTTGGGTTGGGCGGTCGAGGGTGTCGCAGCGGCAACGCTCATTGCGGAATATGCCGCGGTGGCATTAGGGTTGATTTTGGTTCGATGCGAGCTCCGGCGGATTGACGGGCAATGGCAGATCGGAGATGTCTATCATATCGCGCGCTTGAAACGCATGGTTCGGGTGAACAGTGACATATTCCTGCGTTCGATTGGCGTTCAATTGGCGCTGGTCGTGTTCAAGAGCACGGGTGCGCGAATGGGCGACTTGGAGCTGGCAGCCAACGCTATACTCTTGAATATGAGCTTTTTCATGGTTTTCGGATTGGATGGTTTCGCCAACGCTGCCGAGGCTATGACCGGCAAAGCGGTCGGTGCCAAAGACCGCGAGCAATTTCGTCAAGCTGTAAAGGCAACTACACGCTGGGCCGCCCTTTGCGCGATCTTGTTCTCATTCGCCTTTTTCATTGGGGGGAAACCCATCATTGCAATGATGACCAGCATCGTCGAAGTCCAAGCCGTGGCTCATCAGTATCTGTACTGGGTCGTCGCCATGCCCATAATCTCCGTATGGTGTTTCCAATTAGATGGCGTGTTTATCGGCGCGACCTGGACGCGGGCTATGCGAGACACGATGGCGGTATCGGCTGCGCTTTACATCGGGTGTGTTTTATTGACCGTTCCAGTTTTTGGTAATCACGGCTTGTGGTTCAGTTTTATCCTATTCTTTGCCCTCAGGGGGATTACGTTGGCGATCCGCTACCCTGCTCTTGAACAGCGTATGGAAGCGTCATAGCTGTCGTGTCGATCCCACGGCGTTCCACACTAGGGGGGTGGTTGAACTCTTCACGATAGCACTTGGAGAAGTGTGATGCCGAAACGAAACCTGCCGCCAACCCCACATCAAAGATAGGCAGGCTGGTTTGACGCAAAAGATAACGCGCCCGCTTCAGTCGCATTTGAAGATAATAGCGGGTCGGCGGCGTTTTCAAATAGGTGCGGAACAGCCGCTCCAATTGTCGTGTCGAAAGCCCGACACTGACGGCGAGTTCGGATGCGTTCAAGGGCGCCTCCAGATTCTCATCCATCAAAGACACGACGGCCAGCAACTTTGGATGGCTAATACCCAGGCGCGCACGGAGATCCATACGTTGGCCTTCGTTCTTTTCGCGAATCCGGTGCAGGATCAATTCGTCGGCAACTTGCGCAGCGGTCTCCGGCCCGGTTTGTTCGGAAATGAAATTAAGCATCAGGTCGGCCGCTGCCGTACCACCGGCACAGGTATAACGCTTTCGGTCGATCTCGTAGAGCTCTGACGTCACTTCAATATCAGGGAACTCTTCAATAAACGCCGGTAGGTTCTCCCAATGGATCGTACAGCGGTGATCATGTAACAACCCAGCACGCGCCAAAACATGAGCCCCCGTGCAGAGGGCACCTAACCCCGTCCCGTGCGCGGCTTGCTTACGGAGAAAGCCAAAGAACTCCCGGCGCTGATGCTTATGCACATCAATGCCTCCACAAACGAAAATGGTCTCCAGTGCCGGCACATCTTCGAAGGTCTGCCCGACGTTGATTGAAACGCTGTTCGATGCGAAAACGGGCCCGTTGTCGTGCGACATCGTATACCAACTGTAGAGCGTTTTACCGGCAACAAGATTTGCCAATCGCAGCGGCTCAAGCGCCGCCACGAAGGCAATCATAGAAAAGCCGGGAATGAGGTAAAATCCAATGCGATGGGCATGTTCGTCATCGGCCCATTCTCCCACGTAACGGACTTCATCAAGGGTAATCGTGGTCATCTTAACTCCATGCAGAAATTTCGTATTCAGACTATTCCATGTCGGAGATAGGAAATGCAATTGTGTTTAGATTTCACTGATTTTGCATTGGTGCGATGTATCTATTAACTGTAAAGAAACTCAGAGACGCGAATTGGAGAAAACTTCATGACCATTCAAGTAGGCGATAAAATTCCCGAGGTCACGCTGGGGATCATGACTGAAAGCGGGCCAGATGTGACGTCCAGTTCGTCCTTGTTTGACGGCAAGCGTGTCGCGGTTTTTGGATTGCCGGGCGCATTCACCAAGACTTGTTCCTCACAACATCTTCCCGGATTTGTTCAACACGCCGATACGATCAAGGCGAAGGGAGTGGATTCCATCATCTGCCTTTCAGTTAATGATCCATGGGTGATGGATGCATGGGGCCAGGTCCATGGCGTAGGCGATAGGGTCCTGATGATTGGCGACGGCGCCTTGAACTTCACGAAAGCGGCAGCCCTTGAATTAGACCTCCGCGAAAAATGCTACGGCGTCCGCTGTAAGCGGTTTTCCATGATCGTCGACAATGGTGTCGTCGAGACCTTGCACTTCGAAAAAAGTGGGTTTGGCGAAACCAGCGCCGAACGTCTCCTGGAAGACCTCTGACCCCTATCCCGGTGACATGCCACGCAACCGCTCTGATCGGCGGCGAAGCAGTTCCAGTGTGGTTAACAAGGCAATGGAGATGGCGACCAGGACCGTCGCCACGGCCAAGATCGTTGGCGAAATCTGCTCGCGAAGACCAGTGAACATCTGCCAGGGCAAAGTCTTTTGCGAGGCGGACCCAACGAACAAGACCACAACAACTTCATCGAACGATGTGATGAAGGCGAACAACGCCCCGGAGATCACGCCTGGCAGAATCAACGGCATTTGGACCTTGAAGAAGGTGCGTACGGGATCAGCACCGAGATTGGCCGCCGCCCGGACAAGGCTTTTGTCGAAACCTACCAACGTCGCTGTAACGGTAATGATGACAAAGGGTGTACCGAGCGCCGCATGCGCAAGCACGACACCCCAATAGGTGCCCTGCATGCCGATGCGGGAATAGAAAAAGTACATGCCCGCCGCGGAAATGATTAGCGGCACAATCATCGGTGAGATCAAAATCGCCATCACCGCGCTGCGCGCCGGCATATAGCTCTGCGATAGGCCAATGGCAGCCAGGGCCCCGAAGGTCGTCGCCATGAGTGTTGCCATGGGCGCAATACGCGCTGAGTTGGCCAGGGCGTGCTGCCAATCGGAATTGGTAAAGAAGTCCTGATAGTGCTTCAGGGAATAACCGGCCGGATCAAGCGCCAGCATTTCCTTGGTGAAAGTAAAGAAGTCCGACGCATTGAAGCTGAGCGGTAGGATCACCAGGATCGGCAGGATCAAGAACAGGAAAATCGCCGTGCAAATGGATCTAAATATGTAATACCAGACACGTTGACCCGTTGTCGCGTGGTGTAGAAGTGCCATGCCCTACCCCAGCTTCACGTTATCGATACCGACAATCTTATCATAGATAAAATACATCACGAGAACGACACCCAGCAACATGACCCCAAGGGCCGCCCCAAGTCCCCAATTCAGCGATGAAGAGATGTGATAGGCGATTCGGTTGGAGATGAATATTCCCGACGTCCCGCCGACCAATTCTGGAGTAATATAGTAGCCGATGGCCAAGATGAAAACGAGGACCCCCCCCGCCCCAATACCTGGGATTGTGTTCGGGAAATAGATCCGCCAGAACGCGGTCCAGTCAGACGCTCCCAATGATTTCGCGGCTCGCATATAGGATGGCGAAACCGTCTTCATAACGGAGAACAGTGGCAAAATCATGAACGGTAACAGGATGTGCGTCATGGCAATGACCGTGCCGGTCTCGTTATACATGAGCGCTAGTCGACTCTGGTCATCAATGATCCCGAGCATCACAAGGAAGTCGTTGATTACCCCCTGTTCTTGCAGCAACACAATCCACGATGACGTCCGGACCAGTAACGATGTCCAAAATGGCAGCAGCACGAGAATCATTAAAAGGTTGGACGTTCGAAGAGGTAAATCCGCCAAAATGTAGGCAATGGGGTATCCGAGCATCACGCAGGTGATGGTGATAACAACGGAAAGCAACATCGTCCGCCAAAGGAGGTAGAGATAGATTCGTTCATCTTCTGGCTTCAGTGAAACCCCCTCGCTGGTCTTTTCGGCATCTACAGAGGACAGGAAATATCCACTGGTATATGGCCCTGAAAACCGATGGATAGTCTCCCAGACGAACAGCTTTCCCCAATTCTTATCCATCTTGAGGAACTGTTCTTTATAGTTCCCGTCCTTCATTTTTTTCATACGCCGGCCGCTTTTTCGAAAGAGGCTAGCGATCCCCGGCGTTTCGTAATTCAAGCGACCGGCGACTTTCGTATGGTTTCGCTCTTTCACGGCCACTTTCAAATCGGCGTACAGCGCGGCATAGACCGCTTCACCAGGGGCTTCCCCAGATTTCGGATCCCAAGCCTGAATGGCCTGGGTCGTTTGCGGCAGCGTCTCTGGAACGATGTTGTTCTCAACCGACCGGAATAACATGTCGGCAATGGGAGCAAGAAAGGTAATACAAATAAACAAAAATAGGGGTGCGACGAGTAACAGAGCGCGAATTTTCTGACGTCGCAGGGCCCGTGAAATGCTGGCCTTCAGAGACGTCCCGTCAGCCGCCAACAGGGGGCCGTCGGTTGTTTGTAAATCGCTCATCGAGAATCTCGGATCATTCGCCGAAAGAAACTTTCACTATCAAAAGGGATGGGCCGGAGGCGGAAAATTCCACCTCCGGCAAAGGCTCTTACTTGGTCAGCCAAGCTTGGAACTTGGCATCAATGTCGTCACGATTGTCGGCCCAAAACTCGTAGTTATAGAGCAGGGTCGTTTTCGCGTTTTTCGGATCAGTCGGCATGTGCGGGGCCATGTCGATGCCGAGATCGGCATGCTTACCGACCAACGGTGCAGAAGACTTACGAGCCGGGCCGTACGAGATGTACTTAGCCTGATCCGCGAGGCGCTGCGTGTCGGTGGCGAACATAACGTAGTCGAGCGCACGCTTTTTACGCGCGTCCGAGAGACCCGCCGGGATGATCCAACCGTCGAGGTCAAACACCTGCCAATCCCACAGCATCTTTACAGGCTGCTTTTGCTCTTCGATGACCGAGAACAGACGACCGTTGTAGGTGGAGCCCATAACGATCTGGCCGTCGGCCAAGCGTTGCGGAGTTTCGGCACCAGCCGACCACCAAATGATGTGGTCTTTGATGGTGTCCAACTTCTTCAAGGCCTGATCAATGCCAGCCGGCGTACCGAGAACGTCGTACACCTTGTTCGGCGCGACACCGTCACACAGCAGAGCCCATTCGAGATTGTTAACCGGGCGCTTCTCGAGGCTGCGCTTGCCTGGGAAGTTCTTGGTATCAAAAACGGCGCAAACGTCTTTCGGTTCCTTGCTGCCCCACTCCTTGACGTTGGTGCGGTAGCCAAACGTGGTGGAATAGACGATCTGCGGAATGAAGCATTCGGAGACCAAAAGATCACCGAAATCCTTGGAAGCCGGCGTGCCGTCAGGTGCCTTAGCAAGGTGCTTGTCTGGGTTGATCGTCATGGCAAGGCCTTCGTCGCAAAGACGGATGGCGTCTGCGGCAACCACGTCCACGACATCCCAGGTCGTGTTCTTGGCTTCAGCCATGGCGCGCAGCTTGGCGACGGCTTCGGCGGAGCTTTCATCGTTGATGATCTTTACGCCTGGATTTTTTTTCATATAGGGTTCGTGATAAGCACGGAGCTGAGACTTCGAATAAGCTCCGCCCCAGGACACGATGGTCATGTTATCTGCCTCGGCCGCTTGGGGCGCGAGAGCCGCGGCGATGGCAAAGGTGCCGGCCGCTATCGCATATTTTAATTTGGTAATCATGGGTTAGTTTCTCCCTGGTGGTTAAAAAACACATTCACCGCAGTGAACGTTTTCGTGTCAGGCGCTATTACGCCCATCCGCCGAGCCTTCTCGCGACAATCGCCGCGTTAGGCATTGAGTGCCCGGCAATCCTCCATCATCCAACCGAACTCAACCGCTTCCCCTTCCTTTAGGTGAACGTGTCCAGCGGCGTTTGGCACCTTGACGATGAAATCGTCATGGCCGCAAACGCTGGCACGCGTGCGGATATGGTCGCCAAGATAAATAAGTTCCTCGACCTTACCTTCGAATACGTTCGGATATTTGCCCTCTGGCGGGTCGACCTCAACCCGCTCCGGGCGCAACGACATCTGGCTACGGTCGCCAACGGCATTGACGTTAACTTTCAACGCCTCGACCATCGCACCGTCGTCCAATTCAACCGTACAGTTGTCCCCGTCGATCTCGCGTACCGTTCCATTCAATGTATTATTTTCCCCAATAAATTGGGCTACAAAGGCATTTTCAGGACGTTCGTAGAGGTCGTCAGGCGACGCCAATTGCTGGATGACGCCATCATTGAATACGGCAACCCGATTTGACATAGTTAACGCCTCGGATTGATCGTGTGTCACGTAGACGACAGTGATGCCG
>CAZNWX010000122.1:0-1575 GCA_964576415.1 uncultured Magnetovibrio sp.
AACTGCTGAGCGACGCGCCAAGGTGCACTGCCGGTCCTTCGCGTCCCCCCGAAGCGCCGGCGCCAATGGAAAGTCCGCTGACCAGGGCCGCCACAAGACCCACCCGCGGCGACATGCGTCCGCCACGGAGCGCGTTGGCCTCGATCACGTCGGGAACGTTGTGTGGCCGGCGGCCCGGCAGATAACGATACGTGAGGACGCCCACCAAGAGCCCACCCAGCATCGGCACGCTGACCACATGCCACCAGGGCAGTTCAACTGCAAAACTGGAGAGTCGCTCCACCTCCGCCTGGAAGGTCGCAAACTGGACCAGGGCGATAAACTCACGAAACAGGGCAATAGCGACGCCCGTCAAACAGCCAACAAAAAGCGCCAGAACGGACAAGACAAGGTGGTCGTTCCGTAGCACTTGCCCGAATTGAGAAACCAAACGGGTATAGGAAATCCGTGAACCGGCCATCTCACCCAGCTTCGAATTTGCGCCTAACTTGTGGAACATAAAGGGATTTGATGAACGAAGTCTTACCGATTATACGCTGGCCTGCCGAGGCCGCGGGCACTTGGTCCCACCCTAGGCGCCTAAAACTGGTGCTCTCGACCACGGAGGTCTTGAAGTCGATAACTTTGCCTAACTGTTCGGCAACTACGGTGGCGAAAGGATAAACCGTGGTCGATCCAACGATCCTGATTTGATCGCGGGCTTCGGTAGCGCCGACGAAGGCGATACTGCTGACAGTGGCGATCATAAGAACTTTCTTGTACATAAGCTTCCTAGGCTCCTGATCGATTTACTACCGGATGGCCCATCCCATCAGGATGGAATATAGGAACGGCTCTATGCCTGTCCGTGACAGAATACGAAGGTTTTATGACGCCGAAACCGGCGTCAGCGGAATCTTTACTTTTCAGCTTTTGAGAAACCCGTATCCTTAGTCATCTAGTATCCTGGGAGGTCCCGCACATGCCAACCATCGACGACCCCATCGCCTTCGAATTGTTCAAGAATTCCATCTTCTCCATCGCCGATGAAATGGCATTGACGATCTGCCGAACCACCTATTCTGGCGTGTTGCGCGACAACATGGATTTTTCCACAGCCTTTGCCGACAAGAATGGCAAGCTGGTCGCGCAGGGGCTAACGTTGCCGGCGCACCTAGGATCGATCCCGACGGCCTTGGAAGTCGTGGTCGAACGCTTTGGTGAAGCTATGCAACCCGAAGACATGTACATCATGAACGACCCCTTCGACGGCGGCATGCATCTGCCCGACATCTTCATCTTTAAACCCATCTTCTGTGAGGGCGATCGGATCGCCTTCGCCGCCACCATTTGCCACCATGCCGACGTGGGTGGCAGGGTACCAGGATCGAACGCGTCAGATTCCACCGAGATCTATCAAGAAGGCCTTCGTATTCCGCCCATGAAGCTCTATGACCAGGGCAAACTGAACGAGACACTCTGGATGCTCATGAGCTGCTAGATCGGGTTATAGCGCTGGCAGCCGTTTCTTTAAATAAAAAGGTTACGATTGAAAGATGTTTTGATGCCCCTGAGATTTTTATCAGCGCAGACCCG
>CAZNWX010000122.1:1585-6605 GCA_964576415.1 uncultured Magnetovibrio sp.
ATCCCGGTCCAGGTCTTCGGCGACCTACGGGCCCAATTGGCCGCCTGTCATATCGCCGAACGCCAGTTCCTAGAAGTGATCGAGCGCTACGGCGTTGATACCGTGGGGGGCTATATGGAAGAGATCATCGACTACGCCGAGCGCCTGACCCGCGCGGCGGTCGCCGAACTCCCTGACGGCACCTACAGCTTCGAAGACTGGATCGACGACGACGGCATCGACGTGGACCGGCCGATCCGGCTTTACGTCACCATCACCAAGAAGGGTGACCAGATGTACGTGGACTGGGGCGGCAGTTCCGAACAGGTAAAGGGCGCCATCAACAACACATTGTCTTTCACCAAAGCGGCCAGCTACACGGGCATCCGATCCATCCTGCCTGACGGCATCCCCAACAACGAAGGCGTCTTCCGGGTCATCGACGTGACCGCGCCCGCCGGCACCATCGCCAACGGCGTTTTGCCCGCCGCCTGCGCAGCCCGGGGCCTGACCGGATTTCGCATGGTGGATTGCATGCTGGGGGCGTTGTCGAAGATGTGCCCGGACAAGGTTTGCGCCGCATCCGACGGCGGCAACTCCGGCGTGTCCATCGGCGGCTATGACGCGGACCGCAACCCCTACATCTACGTGGATTTCGCCTGCGGCACCTGGGGCGGCCGGCCCTGGGCAGACGGGTTGCAAGGAAACTCTAACATGTTCGCGAACATGGCGTCCCAGTCCGTGGAGGTCATAGAGGCGGAGCAACCAGTGGAAATCCTAGCCTACGAACTGCTCCCCGACCGGGCGGGCGCCGGCAAGTTCCGGGGTGGCGCACCCTATTATAGAGAATACCGTTTCACCGAACGCGAAGCCGTCCTGCAGGTCCGCACGGACCGCTCGCGCTTCCGCCCCTATGGCCTCTACGGCGGTCAGCCGGGACAGCGCTCGGCCAACTACCTAAACCCGGAAGGCGCGAATGAGAAGCTTGCTTCCAAGCCGACCATGAACATTACTAACGGCGACGTGTTCCGCCACGAACTGGCCGGCGGCGGCGGTTGGGGTGACCCGTTGGAGCGAGATGCGGACCTCGTGTGCAAGGATGTCCGCGATGAGCTGGTGAGCGCCGAAGCGGCCCGCGACAATTACGGCGTGGTGTTGACCGCCGACGGCCGCGCCGTGGATGCGGACGCCACCGCCGCGCGACGCGACGCGCTGAGGACCGGACGCGCCTGGTCGGACCCGCCGGCCGTGGCCTGGGATGACGCGGGGGCGGCCAACGCCCTGGATGCGGCGGAGTAAGGGGCATGAGTGGATACCGCGTCGGCGTCGATATCGGCGGCACCTTCACCGATATCGTGTTCATGGACGAGGACGGCAACGTCCTCACCAAAAAAATTTCCTCCAGCGTCGACAACTACGCGGAAGCCATCGTCGACGGCCTGGGCCAGGTGTTCGCCGCCCACGGGCTCGCGGGCACGGATGTGCTGGAGGTCCTGCACGGGACCACGGTGGCGTCCAACGCCATCCTTGAGCACAAGGGCGCGAAGACCGGCCTCATCGGGACCAAGGGATTCCGCGACATCCTGGAAATCCGAAACCTCCGCGTGCCGAAGCTTTACGATCTGGAATGGGACAAGCCGCCGGCGTTGGTGGATCGCTACCTGCGTCTTACAGTGGAGGAACGAGTTAGCACCCAGGGCAACGTGCAAACGCCCCTGAACGTCGCCGAGGCCGAAGCCGCCGTGGACATACTCCTGGCCGAAGGAGTTGAGGTCATCGCCGTGGCGCTAATCAATTCCTTCGCCAACCCGGCCCACGAGCAAGAAATCCGCGACATCATCAAGGCCAAGGCGCCGAACATACCGGTGTGCATCAGTTTCGACGTGCTGCCCGAGATTAAGGAATACGAGCGTACTTCGACGACCGTGATCAACGCCTATCTCCTGCCCATCGTTTCCAAGTACTTGGCGACCCTGACCGCCGAGTTAACGGATTCGAAAGTCGGTTCGCCCTTACTGCTCATGCAATCCAACGGCGGTTTGATGACGGCGGAGGCGGCCGCCGAATTGCCTTGCAACATCGTTGAATCGGGTCCGGCCGGCGGCGTCGTCGGCGGCCATGCCTTCGGGGCTAAGGTAGGCCTAAAGAACATCATCACCTTCGACATGGGCGGCACCACGGCGAAGGCGTCCCTGATCGAACACGGGACATACACCCGATCTCTTGAGTTCCAGGTGGGCGGTGGCATCCTGACGGGTTCGCGCTTGATGACAGGCGCGGGGTACCTGTTGAAGGTCCCAGCCATTGACCTGGCCGAGGTTGGCGCCGGTGGCGGCTCCATCATCTGGGTCGACCCGGGCGGGTCATTGCAGATCGGCCCGCAAAGCGCCGGGGCAAATCCCGGACCGGTCTGCTACGGCATCGGCGGCACGGAACCTACCGTGACGGACGCTAACGTCGTGCTGGGCTATCTGAACCCCGCGCATCTAGTCGGCGGCGAATTGAAGATCGACGCACAACAAAGCAAGGATGTGCTGGCCGAGAAAATCGCCGAACCCCTGGGCCTCGATGTGGCGCACGCGGCTTTTGGGGCGCACCGCATCGCCATATCCAACATGATCCGTGCCATCCGCGCAGTCTCGTCCGAACGCGGACGCGATCCCCGCGAATACGCCATGGTGCCCTTCGGCGGAAACGGCCCCTTGTTCGCCGCCGGTATGGCGGCGGAGTTGCAAATGAAGCGCATCGTCATCCCGCCGTCGCCCGGCCTGTTCAGTTCCTTCGGCCTCTTGTATGCGGACGTGGAACACCACTATTCCCGCACCGTGCAGCGCGTCGTCCGCGACATGGACCCCACGAACCTCACCGCCGTCTGGGGTGAGTTGGAAGCGATGGCGCGGACGCAACTGGCCAGGGACGGCTTCCCGGACGGCCAGATGCAGTTCCGCCGCGCCGCCAACATGCACTACAAAGGCCAAATCTTCGAACTGACCGTGCCCGCCCCCAATGGTGACTTCGACAAAGCAAAGATCGCCGAGCTGGAGGAATCCTTCAGCCAAGAGCACGAGCGCACCTACGGCCACCGGGCCGGGCCGGAAGAACCCGTGGAACTCGTAAACGCCCAACTCATAGGCCTCGGGATCCCCGACCGCCCCCGTGTTCCTGACCGCATCGACGCGGGCGCGCCGAAAGCAGGTGCGGGCGATCCCCGCGATGCCTACTTCGGTCCGGAAGCCGGCTGGCTTTCGACCCTGGTCCTCGGCCGCGCCGACCTGGCCACGCCCGTAGAAGGCCCGATCATCGTCGAGGAATATGACGCCACTTGCCTGATCCCGCCCGGCGCACGCGGGCGTCTGGACGAGAACGGGAATATTGTGATCGAGCTTTGAATGTCTGAAACGGGCGACCACGGAGACGGCGATTATCGAAAGACCTGTCAACGATCCCCAGCCAACGCCTGCGGCTTTAGGATGAGGATCGCCAGCGGTCCAATCGCCAAAATCCCCACCGATGCCAGGAACGCCATGCCCCACCCCTTCGGGGTGTCCGCGCCGAAGACGTCGAGCATCACCCCTATCACTAGCGGCCCAATGAACCCGCCCGCGTAACCCAGCGTCGAATGGACAGCCAGGGCCGCACCGCGTTGGCCCGGCGCAGCGCTGCCCGTGGCGCCAGCGGTGAGGGCAGAGGAATCGGCCTAGATCAGGACGGCATAGACGAGGACAAGGACGGCCGCCAAAGGGTAGGGTAGGATACGGTCGGCGCGAAGCCGATGCCGGCGGCGGCCATCATGCCCAAGCCCATGACTAGTAGAATCCAGCGCCGGCGACCGAAGCGGCGCGCCATCTCGTTCCCGGATAAGCTGGCCCACACACCGAGGAGGCCCATGGTGGTCGCGACGGCGGTCGGGCTCAGCCATTCGGCGACGCCCTTGGCGCCCTGGTAGACGGCCGCGAAGGTGAGGAAGGCGACGACCCAGTTGCATAGCACGCTAATTTCGAAGGTATGAACGCCGTAACCGATGGCATAGGCCATGGCCGAGCGATTGCGAAACACGGGGCGGAAATCCAAAAGCTTGCCGGCGTCGGGTGCGCGCGGCTTCGGCGATTGCGCCGGCAGGAACAGGGCAATCAGCACAAGGGACGTCACTGCGCCGAAGCCCCCCATGGCGACGCCCCAGCGCCAGCCGGCGGTCTCTGCGATCACCCCACTGAGGACAAAGGAAGCAGAGCTGCTAATGCCGACGCTGGCGGCGTGCACTGCGACAGCACGGGATTGCTGCGGGCCCTCGATCAGATCGCTTAGCGCTTTAAGCCCCGGCATGTAGGTCCCGGCCCAGCCCACGCCCCAGAGCGAACGGAAGAACAGCGCGCTCCAAAACCCGTCAGCCAGCCAGGCATAACCAAGCCCCGCCACGGCGATGGTCGTCACGCCCAGGAGATAGATGCGCTTCGGATCGACGCGATCGGTGAGCGCCACCAGCACCGGCACGGTGACGACGTAGGCAAAATAGAACCCACCGCCGATCCAGCCGGCCTGGGTATTGGTGAGGCCCCATTCAGTGATGAATGTCGGCAGCAGCGCCGGAATGGCGTAGGCGCCCACCTGGGCCAGGACCTGCGACGAGCAGACCAAAGCAAGGATGGGCAGGTAGGATTTTTCCAAGGTCGGGGGGTGCGCCAAATCGTTGGCTTTCGGCAAACTTAAGGGTCAGTCGTTCAGGTTACCCACCGGCGCGGGCTCGAAAATGAACGCGTCGAGCGATTCTTGCGCGGCGTGGCAGAGCTCATGCCATTTCTCCGGCCCACCATAGTAGGCCAAGCTGCCTGGCTCAGCATTGCCTTCGTCGTTATAATAAGAGATGCAATCGCGAAGCGGACGGGTGCGGAGGTCGGCCTCGCGGCAGTGCGCAGCATAGGCCTCCTCCGGTTCCGCGGCCACGTCGACGATGCCCGTGCCCTTCTCACGCATGGTTTCCATCATCCAGGTGACGTAATCCGTATGCGCGTCGATGACCCGGATGAAGTTGAACTGCCCGCCG
>CAZNWX010000123.1:0-3992 GCA_964576415.1 uncultured Magnetovibrio sp.
CGGCCCAGAGGGTTTCTTGCCGAGAATTGCCAACTGGCCCTCGTAAATGCGCACGGCACCGTATTCGCCAGCGTGATCCACGCGGATCAAGCGTTCCACATACTCTTCCTTGCTTGGATCGCCGGGCAGCCGGTCTGGACCGTTAACAGGTTTCGGGTCTGTGGTATCGATGGACATCACGCGGCCCTCATCCTTATCGCCGCCCAGAGCCCGCCCAGACCTAGAACGCCAGAGAAGGCTACATTGTAAGTAGCCATGGAAATACCGAACATGGTCCAATCCACCTCGCCACAGGCTTTTTCCGGCTCCTGCTGCAAGAGGGCCAGGAATTGTTTTATGCTCAGGGCCTGGTCCGGCGCGCCACCGCATGACGCCACTGACGCCCACCAGTGCTGTTCTACACCCACGTGATAGGAGGCGAGGCCGGCGCCGATTAATAGAACGATGCCCGCCAGGGCGGTCAGGACCACCCTTGCCATCCGACCCTTGAATAGATAGGCGAGCACGCCCAGGGCCCCAATCACCGCGAAGGGAATTCGCTGATAGATACAGAGCACGCAGGGCTCTAGGCTGTAGGCGAACTCAGCCGTGTAGGCGCTGCCCAATGCAGTGAACGCAATCAACAGCAGGACGATGGGTACATAGCGATGCCAAATGGGCTCGGTCAGACGCGCGCTCATTCTTTCCATATACGCCTGTCCAGCACGCCGGCCAAGGCCAGCGCAGCTACATCAGGAATTTAAGAGTGACAAACCCGGCCACTAACAAAACCACGAATGCCAAGGTCAATTGAGCTAGGTATCGCTCGATGAATGCGTTGATGGTTTTGCCAAACTTCCACAACAGAAACGCCACCAGGAAGAAACGCGCCCCGCGGCCGACGATAGAGGCCAAGGTGAACGTCAAGATGTTCATGTCTGCGACCCCGGATGCGATGGTAAAGACTTTGTAGGGGATCGGGCTGAAGCCGGCGGAAAACACGATCAGGGCGCCATACTCATTATAGAGTCCGCGCATTTCCTCGAACTTCGCCACGGCATGGTACATCTCCAGGATCGGCCGACCCATTGCCTCGAAGGCGAACATGCCGATCCCATAACCCAGCACACCCCCCAATACCGAGCCTACCGTACAGACCCCGGCGATCAGCCACGCCCGATTGCGCGCCGCCAGCACCATCGGGATCAACAACACATCCGGCGGCACGATGAAAAAGGAGCTCTCGATCACGGCTACAAAGAACAGGGCCCAGAGAGCATGCCGATGTCCGGCCAGGTCCAGGGTCCAATCGTAAAGGCGTCTCAGCATGGGTATGTGTCCATGTATGGAACGAGCACGCTGTGTATCAGGGGCGGTCCGCGTCGGCAAACATTGGCTGGTGGCTTGCAATGGCGACGTATTCCCCCGACATTCGCATGGGGAGCATTTAATGGGAACATGACCATGCCCGGGTGGAAGCAGAACCATCTTACCAAACGTCTCAACATGAACGTGCCGATCATTCAGGCACCCATGGCTGGCGCCTCGACCCCGGCCATGGCGGCAGCCGTTTCCCGAGGTGGTGGGTTGGGGTCGCTGGGGGTCAGCTTGCAGTCGCCGGATAAGACCCGCGATGATTGCCGCGCGATCCATGCCGAGACCAACGGCGCCTACAACATCAATTTCTTCGTCCACAAGGAACCGGTGCTCGACGCAGCCCGCGGTGAAGCCATGCGCGAACAGCTTAAGCCCTATTATGACGAGTTGGGTTTGGGTGAGGTGCCGGAGGCAAAGGTGTCCTCCGAGCCCTTCAACGAAGACCACTTGGCTGCCGTCCTGGACATGATGCCCCCCGTGGTCAGCTTCCATTTCGGCCTGCCGCGGGCGGATCTGTTCAAGGCGGTAAAGGATGCCGGCTTATTCACCATTTCATCCGCCACCAACGTGCGCGAGGCCAAGGCCCTGGAGGCTGGCGGCATTGATGCCATCATTGCCCAGGGTTTCGAGGCTGGCGGCCATCGGGGTACCTTTGAGGAGCCCTATGAGGATGGTTGGGTGGGCACCATGGCGCTGGTGCCGCAAATCGTCGACGCCGTCGACGTGCCGGTGATCGCGGCGGGCGGCATCATGGACGGCCGCGGCATTGCCGCCGCGCTGGCGTTGGGGGCGTCGGCTGTGCAATTGGGCACGGCCTTCCTGAGTACGCCGGAATCTGCTATTCCTCAGGTGCATCGGGAACTTCTATTGACAGCGGGCGAAGATGAGACCCGTCTGACCCATGCCTTTTCCGGTCGGCCCTCGCGCGGCATTGAGAACCGCTATATTCGCGAGACCAAGGGTGGGGAAGCAAACTTCCCCGACTTCCCCATCCTCAATACCATGACCGGACCGCTGAAGAAGGCCAGCGCCGAGGCCGGATTGGGCGATTTCGTCTCGCTTTGGGCCGGGCAGGGGCTGGGCATGTCGCGGGCCATGGCGGCGGGCGAACTGCTGGACAAGCTGACGGCGGAAACAGACGAGGTTCTGGGGCGGCTGGGCTAGAGCAGTTCACACCGACACGAATGATGCTGCTTCCGTTTAAACGTGATTTAATCTAGGCGTCCAGGCCCATAAGCGACCACGCGAAGGCCCGGGCCTCAAAGGGGCGGAGATCGTCTATCCCTTCACCGACGCCAACGGCGTGTACCGGTAGACCGAACTTTTCAGCAAGTGCGACTACCACGCCACCCTTAGCCGACCCATCCAGCTTGGTCATCACCAGCCCGGACACATTAATCATGTCCTTAAAAGTTTCCACCTGGCTGTGGGCGTTCTGGCCGATGGTGGCGTCCATGACCAGCAGCGTGGCGTGTGGTGCCGTGTTGTCCAACTTCTTGACGACACGAACGATCTTCTCCAGTTCGGCCATTAGATCCTTGCGGTTTTGCAGTCGGCCGGCCGTGTCGATCATTAGGATGTCGGTGCCCTCCGATTTTGCCTGCTCCAGAGCGCCGAAGGCTAAACCCGCCGGGTCTGCACCAGGGTTACCCTTGATCACCAGCGCGCCGGACCGCTCGCCCCAGACCTGAAGCTGTTCTACGGCGGCCGCGCGGAACGTGTCGCCGGCGGCTACGATGACTGATTTGCCCTGGCTTCGGAACTGGTTCGCCAACTTGCCGATGGTCGTCGTCTTGCCCGAGCCGTTGACGCCGCACACCAAGATAACAAAAGGTTTGTGATGGGCGTCGATCTCCAAGGGCGCGGCCACCGGTTCCAGAATTCCGGCGACCTCGTCGGCCAGGATGGCGCGGACCTCTTCCGGCGTGATTTCCTGATCGAAGCGCTGGTCGGCAAGGGACTGGGTCAGTTTCATAGCCGGCCCGACACCCAGGTCGCCGGCGATTAGGATTTCTTCCAGATCGTCTAGCGCCGCCTGATCCAGTTTGCGCTTGGTGAACAGACCGGTAATGCCGCCGGTAATCTTCTCTGATGATTGGCTGAGGCCGGATTTCATGCGACTTAGCCAACTGCCGCCGTTATCGCTCATGAAAAGGGTGCTCCCACCAGATGGCTGCCGGCGGTGCCGGTCAGGGCGACGGGCACGATCTCGCCGGGAACCGTATCGGCGGCGATATGGACGGGCGCGTAATGTTCGCTCAGGCCTTGGCCGTCACGCTCGATGAGGACTGCCGCCGTATCGCCCACCTGGTCCGCCATGAAGCGTGCCAATGCCCGCGTGCCCGCATCGCGCAGGTGCTGGGCGCGGGCTTTGCGTTCGGCGACGGGCACTGTCGGCATCCTTGCTGCCGGCGTGCCGGGCCGTTCCGAATAGGGAAAGACGTGAAGGTGCGTGATGCCCAAGGCGGCAACGCCGCTTAGGGTGTTTTCGAATTGCGCGTCCGTTTCTGTTGGGAACCCGGCGATCAGATCGGCACCAAAAACCACATCGGGCCGGGCCGCGCGGGCACGAGCCACGGCCCTTTCCACGTCTGCATAAAGATGGCGGCGCTTCATGCGTTTGAGAATGACGTCGT
>CAZNWX010000123.1:4002-6588 GCA_964576415.1 uncultured Magnetovibrio sp.
GGACCGAAAGATGTAGATGCGGCATCAATCGAGGTTCCGAAGCCAGCGTATCAAACAGGCTGTCGTCGATAGCTGCGGGATCAAGGGAACTCAGGCGCAGCCGCGGCAAAGCCGGTACCGCCGCCAACAGACGCCTTACAAGATCCCCAAGCTTGGGCTTGCCGGGCAAACCCGCGCCGAAGGAGCAGATGTCGACCCCCGTCAGCACTACCTCGCGGAACCCTCGATCGACCAGGGTGCGGACCTGTTCGACAATGCGGCCAAGTCCAACGCTGCGGTTCGGTCCGCGAGCGAAGGGAATGATGCAGAAGGTGCACCGGTGATCACAGCCCTGCAGTATTTCGACGAACGCGCGAGCGCGTCCGTCGAAGCCATGGATCAGATGCGCCGCCGTTTCCGTTGCCTGCATGATGTCCGTGACGACAATGGATTGGGTTTTGTTGTCTTTCAGAAAGGTGGTTGGGTCCAGCTTCTCGCGGTTGCCCAGCACCTTGTCCACTTCCGGCATGGCGCCGAAGCTCTCTGGGTCGAGCTGCGCCGCGCTGCCCGTCTCGATCAGAGGCGCGTGCGGGTTGTCGCGCCGCGTCCGTCGGATGGTCTGCCGGGTCTGGCGCTCGGCTTCCGCAGTGACCGCGCACGAATTGATAATGATCGTGTTATCCAGCCCCGCGCCCTGCTCGCGTATGAGCTCCGCCTCGAAAGCATTGAGCCGGCAGCCAAGAGAGATGACCTGGGGCGCGGCCATGGCTCAGCTGTCGCCTTTCAAAAGGCTGGGATCGAGTCGGCCCTCGAAGCTTATGGCCGTCGGTCCGGTCATCAGGACCCGGCCGTCGTCGCGCCATTCGATGATCAAGGGACCGCCATCCAGGATCACTTCAACCTTTCGGCCTGTCAGGCCACGCCGACTGGCCGCCACGCTGACGGCACAGGCACCGGACCCACAAGCCTGGGTGATGCCGGCGCTGCGCTCCCAGACCCGCATGCGGACCTTGTCGGGGCCCAGCAAGGAGACTACTTCAACGTTGGTGCGCTCTGGATAAAGCGGATGGTGTTCCAGCTCTCGCCCCAGGGCGCTCAGGTCAATGGTCTCTGCATCGTCAACGAAGAACACCATGTGCGGATTGCCCATGTTGACGGCCACGGGGTCCACCAGCGGGCCGTTGGCTATATCTAGATGAAGGGTATTGCGGGCTTCGGCCAAGGGAATATCGCGCCAATTTAGATTGGCCGGGCCCATATCCACCGTCACCATGCCGTCCGCACAGCGCGTGGTCTCCAGAATGCCGGCCACTGTTTCCACGTTCAGCCGGTTGGTGCCCAATTCATCCATGGTCCGCACGGCGACGCAGCGGGTGCCGTTGCCGCAGGCCTCCGCCTCGGAGCCGTCGGGATTGCGAATGCGCATGAAGACATGGGCGTCCGGATGTTGCGGCGGCTCCAGGATCAACAACTGATCGAAGCCGACGCCCGTTCGGCGATTGCCGATGGCGCGCGCTTCCACTTCCCCGAAGGCCAGGCTGCCGTCGCGGTTATCCAGGACAACGAAATCGTTGCCGAGGCCGTGCATTTTGGTGAATGCTACTCTGTCCATAGGCGCTAGATACGTCCGTTGATGGGGACTTGTCCATGGCTTTTGCGGTCCAGTGTATCCAGCAGTTTTATCAGTACCCGGCTTCCAGTTCGTTGTGCTGTCCATTGTTGCGCATAAAATGAAGCTGGTGGAAGGTCGCCTGATCCGGGACGTACTGGTAGTCCACGCCGACAGGACAGGCTCTGCGGGCGGCGCATCCTAAGTCCACGCAGGGTGTACCCTCGGCCGTCTGTAGATGCGATACGCATTGGGGGACAGCATATCCCTGTGCGCTGAACGCCGAAACTGGACAGGTGGAGAGGCAGGATTGATCAGCGCAGGTATCGCACGGTGACGCGATGGCCTCGCGGCGCGGCAGTTCGATCCGCTCCGCGGCCAGGAGCGCGCCGCGGTAGGCGTGCCAAAGGCCGAACTTGGGGTGGACGAGCGGGCCGATCGGTGATGGAAACACCGTGTCCGCCCTTTGCGCCCATCGCTGGAAGGGGTAATAGGGCGGGCCCTGAAAGGGGAATACTACGCGGACGCCCAAGTTATCCGCCGCCGCGGTCAGTATTCGCGTGGTCCACGCGTCCAGAGGGTCGGATTGTGCCTCGCCAGCGCTGTATTCAGGACTGCGAGAGAAGGTGCGCCACAAAGCGCCGCCGACATTGCCGACCAAGACCACGGTGCATACAGGGCCATCATCGATAGGAATGCCGTCCTCCGCGGTCGCATGAAAGCCGCCCCGGATAATAAGGCCGCTACCCAAAAGCGCTTGTTGCAGGTCACTCACGAGCATGAACGGAATTGTTCCCGCCGACCCGAGGACCGTCAAGCATTCGCACTAACGGTCAGAGTGGCATCGAACAAGTCGCCGAACTAGTTCGGCGTCAAGTATTAAGGTGAGGGGGAGAACTCTGGTCGGAGCAAGAACGAGTTCAAATTTGTGCGTACTTTTTTAACAAGCGATTTAAAGAATTTAAGTTGATTGTCAGGGAGATTAAAATCCAAGAGTT
>CAZNWX010000124.1:0-6564 GCA_964576415.1 uncultured Magnetovibrio sp.
GCAGGAGGCTCATGAACTGATTTATCAGATCGCACAACGGACTGCCGTGGAGGGGGGGGAATTAAATGAAGCTCTGAAGAAATCACCCGAAGTAGCAGAAATGTTGTCAGAAAATGAAATCCATGAACTTCTCGATCCAACCACATATACAGGACTATCCGGTGTCTTCGTCGACCGGGTTCTGGATGCCTAAGGACAGCCGCCAATGCCGATAAATGCTCAAAAGACCGCTATCGTTACTGGTGCCGCGCGCGGGATCGGCTTGGCCACGTCAAAACTGTTTCTGGAGATAGGTTGGAGTGTCGCCATGGTCGACCGGGATGGCGAGGAACTACGCACCGCCTCCGCCAAACTGGACGGCGTGATCGCCCTGCCCCTTGATATTGCCTCTCCAGAAAACGCCCAGGACATGGTTGCCGATACCGTGTCGGCCTTCGGGCGCATCGATGCGCTGATCAATAACGCTGGCGTCGCTGATTTCTCCCCCATCGAGTACACAACGTTCGAACGTTGGCGCGAGGTTATGGCGACGAACCTGGATGGCGTCTTTCTCTGCGTCCAGGCGGCCATTCCCGCGCTCAAGGTGACCCAGGGCGCAATCGTCAACATCGGGAGCATTTCGGGCCTTCGTGCATCGACGCTGCGGGTTGCCTATGGCACCTCGAAAGCGGCAGTTATTCATCTCACACAGCAACAGGCCGCCGAATTGGGCGAATTTGGCGTGCGGGTTAACTGCGTCGCGCCGGGTCCGGTGCGGACCAAATTGGCCGCCGCCGTACATACACAAGACATCATTAACGCCTATCACGATGCCATTCCGCTCAATCGTTACGGCACCGAAGACGAAATCGCCCACGTCATCGTGTTTCTTTGTTCGCCTGAAGCGTCCTATGTCACCGGTCAGGTTGTGGCTGCAGATGGCGGGTTCGATGCGACTGGGGTGGGATTACCTACACTTCGCAAATAACCGGTAACAAAACGCGTATTTGGCATATATTCTTTTTGACTTTTCAACAACATATTGATATTGCGACGCAGTGTTTTAGCCCATCTTGTGGCTTTTTTGGAATCTTAGACGCGATTATCGGATAGCACTTTGAGGTTGTTTCCGTGGGCATCAAGAAAGCACCTGAGAAAAGATACATTAACGATCTACGCCGGTTTGCATTCGGCCAAGAACAATTCCTAAATTTCAAGGGCGTCCTCGTCCCTATCGGACTTGCAATTATCTTCCTGGCCGCAGTGGGCTTGATCACCGCCAGTTCGCAGGCTCAGTTTGGCGAACATTGGTTGCTTGTCGTCATCGCGGCCGTAATCGGTGGCTACATGGCGTTGAATATCGGCGCCAACGATGTCGCCAACAATATGGGCCCTGCGGTCGGCGGGAAGGTCATCACAGTATTTTGGGCGATTGTCATCGCCGCAATTTGCGAAAGCGCCGGCGCTTTACTTGCCGGCGGCGAGGTCGTCAAAACCGTCTCCAAGGGGATCATCGCGCCCGGCGACCAAATTGACATCATCGAATTCCGGGAGCTCATGCTCAGCGCCCTTCTCGCGGCGGCGCTGTGGATCAATTTAGCGACGATCATGAGCGCGCCGGTATCAACCACCCATTCCATTGTCGGCGGCGTGCTCGGCGCCGGTATCGCGGCCGCAGGCGTCGGCTTGGTGAATTGGGTCACCATGGCTAAGATCGCTGCCAGTTGGGTTATTTCACCCGTTCTCGGAGCCGCTTTCGCGGCTGGATTTCTATTCTTCATCAAGACACGGGTCCTGTTCGCCGAGGACCGACTTGCAGCGGCGGCCAGGTGGGTCCCCATTCTGATTTCCGTTATGGCAGCCGCGTTTGCCGCCTATATGTCCATAAAAGGACTGAAGAAAATCTGGAAGCCGTCGGCCATGGAGATCATCGCCGTCTCCGCCATCACCTATCTAATCGCCTATCTGGCCGCCAAACCCTATATCGCCAAGCGGGTCGCGCAATTGGAAGACCGCAAGAAACAAATCTACAGCCTGTTCGACGTGCCGCTCATTGCCGGTGCCGCTTTGTTGTCCTTCGCCCACGGGGCGAATGATGTCGCCAATGCAGTCGGGCCCCTTGCCGCAATTGTTTCTACAGTGGGTGCCGATCAGGAAATCGCCAGCAATGTCACCATTCCGCTCTGGGTGATGGCGGTCGGCGCATTCGGTATTGCCTTTGGGTTGGGCTTATTCGGTCCCAAGCTGATCTCTGTGGTTGGAGAGAAGATTACCCGCCTCAATTCACCGCGCGCTTACTGCGTGGCGCTTTCCGCCGCCATTACGGTGTTAATCGCGACGACGCTAGGCCTGCCTGTCAGTTCCACCCACATTGCGGTTGGGGCGGTTTTTGGCGTCGGTTTTCTCCGGGAATTTTTGGAAAATCCCAATCGACGTAAAGTTCGACCGGGCCACAAGCTGAACCATACGTCAAAACAGGCGTTTGACAGCCGCGGCGTGCGTTCGGTTCGCAAATTGGTGCGGCGGCAATTCGTTGTCGCCATTGCCGCCGCGTGGGTGATCACGGTGCCCGCATCAGCAATGTTGGCGGCCGTTATTTATACGGTGCTAACGCTTCTCTAATCCACGGCATCAACAAGTCAAACTGATTGATCAGGTCCAGAAGATCATCGCGATAGGCGACGTTTTTCGCGTCTCCGATCAACGCCCAATGCCGCTGGCGATTCTTCATTTCCGGCCATTCTTCGCTCTGATCCGTGACAAAGAACGGATAATAGGTGACTGGAACCTGTCGCATCCCCGTGTCCGTTTTCTTAGTGACCGGAATGGTGAGCGGATAATCCTGGATCACGTGGCCATTGACCCCGGCCTCCTCGAAGACCTCCCGCCGGCATGTCTGTTCGTGGGTTTCGTTAGGATTCTGGGTACCCTTAGGAAGAATCCAGCGACCCCGAGTTTTCGATGTCACGAACAACAAAGCGACGGCTTCATCGCAGATGTCGAACGGAATGGCGCCTACACGGTGCATGGAAACTCCTTTGTAACTGTCAAACTATAGTTCGATCTACCCGTCGAACGAAGCCGCAAGACGGCCGGAAATGACGGTGTAACGGTTCCCGTCTTTATTTTGATATAAATTTCATAAACTTAAGTTAGATTCATCTGATGTAGGTCATTATCTCAATAATTGACATGTAAAATTAATCACACCATAATTTTACCAGATTCTACCGAATCGAATGGGGGCATTCACGGCTAATTTCAATCGCTTGTTCATCGGTGGTATCATCAGCCTTATCAAAGGTGAAGGTCGTCAAATCATAGACTTAAGGCATCGGTGTGGTTTGCATTTTGTCACCCACACAACAGGAAATGCCGACAACCGCTCATGAAGATCAAATCCATCGAAGCCCGCTGGCTTCACGTCCCCATTCCGGAAGCTGAGCAACACCGTAGCGATTTTGGCCTGCATACGTCATTCGACACGACCTTGGTACGAATTGAGACTGATACGGGTCTTGTCGGCTGGGGCGAGGCGAAGGCAGCTGTAGGTGGAACGGGGACCTATGATGCCCTCACCCACATCATCAACACCGATCTGGCGCCAGTGGTCATCGGCCAGGATCCGCGTAATCCGGCACGCCTGTGGGAGGTCATGTACAACCGATCGCGCGCGCACTACGCGCTTTCCCGCGGTCATGTCTTCCCCGACCTCGCACGGCGCGGGATCACCATATCCGGCATCAGTGGGATCGACATCGCGCTTTGGGACATCGTTGGCAAAGATCTCGGGGTGCCCGTCTGGCAGCTGTTGGGGGGGCGCACCCACGATTGGCTTCCGGCTTATGCTTCCGGCGGTTGGGCGGCGGCGGATGGGATCGGCGCGCAATTGCAGGGCTACATCAACCAAGGCGGCTTCAAGGCGGTAAAAATGCGCATCGGTGTCATGGATGACACGGTCAACGCGTCGGCGGAACGAACGATCTCCGCCCGACGCGCCCTGGGGCCCAACGTGGAAATTATGGTTGACGCGCACGGCACCTATACGGCCCGCGACGCGCTCCGGTATGCGCGCAAAGTGAAGTCCGCGGACCTGGCTTGGTTTGAGGAACCGGTATCCGCCGATGACATGGAGGGCCAAGCGGAACTGCGACGTCAGACGGACATCGCCATCGCCGCAGGTGAAAGCCTGATGACCCGGTTTGACTTCCGTGACGCCATCCGAGCCCACGCGATAGATATCCTGCAACCGGATCCGGCTATTTGCGGGGGCATCACGGAAACTCAACGGATTGGAGCATTAGCTGCTGCGTATCAGCTTCGCCTCGCGCCGCATCTTTGGGGCGGCGCGATCATGTATGCGGCGGGGTTCCATGTCTGCATCGCCAGTCCCAGTGCGCATGTCCTGGAATATTCCCTTGCCCACAACCCCATGCAGCACGAACTGGCACTAAACATGTTCCATATTGTCGACGGCGGAATGGCGGCCCCGGAAGCCCCGGGGCTGGGAATTGACATCAACGAAGATTTCGTCTCTCAAACGACCAAACAAGGAGGCTAGGTCATGGACCTCAAGTTGTCAGGAAAAACGACGCTGATCACCGGCGCATCCAAAGGGATCGGGGCCGGTGTCGCCCGGGGGCTGGCGGAAGAAGGTTGTAACGTTCATCTTGTCGCCCGGACCGCGGCGGATCTGGAGGCGTTCGCCGAAACCCTGCGCGCGGATACGGGCGTGGAAGTCACGACCCATACCTTTGACCTCAGTGACGGGGCGAACGTGGACAAGTTGATCCATGCGTCCGGCGTGCCGAACATTCTCATCAATAACGCGGGCGCAATTCCGGCAGGTGATCTACTCACTATTGGTGAAGCCCGCTGGCGGGAGGCCTGGGATCTCAAGGTTTTTGGTTACATCAATATGTGCCGCGCCTTCTACGGTGCTATGAAAGATCGTGGTCATGGGACCATTGTCAACGTGACCGGGTTGGCCGCGGACCGTACCGATTCAGGTTACGTCGCCGGAACCGCCGGCAACGCCAGCCTTAACGCGTTCACCAAGGCCGTCGGCGGCCGCAGCCTTAATGACGGGGTCCGGATCATGAGCGTCAGTCCCGGCCCGGTGGCGACCGAACGCCTGGTCAATCTGATGAAAACCAAAGCCGAAGCCGAGTACGGAGACCCGGAACGTTGGCAAAGCTATCTGGCCAACTTGCCACTTGGCCGCGCGGCAAGCGTACAGGAAGTCGCGGATGTGGTAGTGTTCATGGCGTCCGAGCGCGCGAATTATGTTAATGGATCTGTAGTTAATGTGGACGGTGGCCATGGGGCCAACCAGGGAAGCTTCACCTAGGACAATGCCGCTTTATCACGCACATACAGCTGATTGAGACGCCATCCCAATAGAATAATTGACACCGTGGCCCCGATCAGCACGCCCTGGAACAGCCCCGCCGCGCCATTACCGGCCGGAAAGGCCAAAAACCAGGTCAGTGGCACCATGACGCCCAGGAACGCGACCGCCTGTATGACGCAGGCGGCCCAAACATCCTGACGGCCGCGCAAAGCATTGGCGATGACAGCTTGGCCGCCATCGGTCACGAGGGCTATGGCGACCCAGAAGATCAGCGGCACAGCCATGGCCAGAACCGCGGCATCATGGGTAAAAGCTCCGGTAATCGAGCTGGCAAACAGGATGATGCCAATGCCGATCAGCGCATTGGCGATCATTGATAGACCAAGTCCCGTCCATGCTGCCAGCACCACGTCACGCACATCCCCACGCCCGTAGGCAATGCCAACCCGGACCGCGGTCGCGGACCCAATCCCTACCGCGACCATAAAAGAGATGGTCAACAGTTGGAAGGCGATGGCGAACGCCGCCAGTTCCCCAGTTCCCAGCCATCCGGCGAACTGCTGCATGATTGAGAAAGAAAAAGTTTCCACGGCCAGGCTCAGCCCCATAGCATAGCCTAGTCGGCGTTGGTGCCGCCACTTGGTAAACCGTCCCAGTGGGGCCGTGCGGACAGAAAATGCCACCTGATCTCGCATTAGGATCACATAGCCCAACATGCCAGTGGCCAAGACCCAACGAGCCGCCGTAGTGGCCCAGGCTGCCCCCTCGGCGCCCATTGGCGCAATGAGCCCAAATCCATCCACCAGCATCAAGGCAAGAACGAAGTTCACCACATTCGCAATCACCATGCAGACAGCACCGGGACCGACCCGGGCAATACCTTCTAGGAAGAAACTGCTGGCCAGGAAAACCAAATGCGCAGGCAGACCCCAACCAATGATACGGATAACCCGCCCGCCCTCAGTCGCCAGTTGCTCGGATTGACCGGTCATGATCAAGATCCATCCGCCAAACAGGCAGATTGTCAATCCGACGGCTCCCAATCCCGCCGCATAGACAACGGACCGACGCCAGACTGCGCCGCATTCGGCCCAATCACCTGCACCGAAGTGATTTGCGGTCAACACCAAAGTCCCCAAAATCAAGCCTAGAGAAGTGACGATGATCGGTTGCACGATGGAGTTGCCGATAGCGAAGTACCCTAACTCCACGGCGCTATGGCGGCCGACGAT
>CAZNWX010000125.1:0-3701 GCA_964576415.1 uncultured Magnetovibrio sp.
GTTTGATTTTTACCATGTGCAAATCATGGACGGGGACCTGATCCGGAACTTTGATCTGTACCTTGATGATATCGGCCATATTCAAGTTTCTAGTGTTCAAGGGCGGCACGAACCGGATGATGGCGAAATCAACTACCCCTTCGTCTTCAAGTACATTAACGCCAGCGCTTACGACCGTTGGATCGGCTGCGAATACATGCCCGCCGGCGCGACGCGCGATGGCCTTGCTTGGCTCGATGCGTGGCGGTAGGCGTGAGACCGACGACTTCACCGGCGCGACTGACCTGGCAAACACCCTGGTCGGACAAGGCATGCCGACGGTTCAGTCGATCGGCGTACCCGCCGATGGTTTTGATCCTGGTGACGCCCGCGCCGTGGTGGTGGCGCTGAAATCCCGTGCCAATCCCGCCAAAGAGGCGGTTGCCGATTCCTTGGCCGCTCTTGCATGGCTTCAGGAACAGGGTGCGGAACAGATCATTTTCAAATACTGCTCAACTTTCGATTCTACTGATGATGGTAATATTGGCCCCGTAGCGGATGCTTTGATGGACGCCATGGATACGAACTTCACCATTGCCTGCCCCGCTTTTCCGGAAAACGGCCGAACCATCTACAAGGGCTATCTCTACGTAGACGACGTCCTCCTTAGCGAGTCGGGCATGAAGAACCACCCCCTGACACCCATGACTGACGCCAATCTGGTCCGGGTCTTGTCACGCCAGACCCCGCACCAGGTCGGCTTAGTGGACATGAACGCCGTGAATCAAGGCAGCGCTGCAATCCGAGCACGGTTGGACGAACTCCAAGAGGCAGGCTGCCGCCATGCCATCGTCGACGCTATCAACGACGCCGACCTGATGAGTATCGGAGAGGCCCTCGCCAGCGTGAAGCTTGTCACAGGTGGATCGGGTATCGCCCTCGGTCTACCTGAGAATTTCCGTCGCACCGGCGAGATGTCCGGCAGCACAGATGCCACCTTGCCGCCGGCGAACGGCCGATCGGCGGTCCTGGCCGGTAGCTGCTCCATCGCCACTCGCGGTCAGATCGCCGCCGCCCAGGATCATTGGCCGAGCCTTAGCCTGGACCCCCTCAGCTTCGCCGACACGCCGGAACGCGGCGCTGCCGATGCGCTTGCTTGGGTTGACAGTCAGACCGCAGACGCGCCAGTACTTATCTATTCCTCCGCCGACCCCGACGCGGTAGCGAAGGCACAGGACAGGCTCGGCCGCGACGAAGCCGGCGACCTGGTGGAGGACACCATGGGAGCCATTGCGCAGGGCTTGGTGGAACGCGGCGTTCGCCGGCTGGTCGTTGCCGGCGGCGAGACCTCGGGCGCCGTGGTTCAGGCGTTGGGCGTCACGGGCCTGCGGATCGGGCCCGAAATCGATCCGGGCGTGCCCTGGACCGAAACTGTCAATGAGCCGCACATGGCCCTGGCCCTAAAATCCGGGAATTTCGGCGCGCCCGACTTCTTCATGAAGTCTTTAGCCATGCTACCATGAGTCCGGAAACCAACGCTCGCGACGAAATCGTCCGCTTCGCCGCATCGATCTACGAACGCAGTCTCACCTTCGGAGCGTCGGGCAATATCAGCGTTCGGATTGAAGACGGTTGGCTGATGACGCCCACGGGCTCGACCATGGGAAACCTGGAACCGGCTCGGCTGTCAAAGCTTGATGATGACGGCAACCATATTTCGGGCGACGAACCGACCCGTGAGAACTTCCTGCACATGGCCATGTACGACGAACGCCCGAACAGCGGCGCGATCGTGCATCTGCATTCCACCTACTCGGTCGCCGTCAGTTGTTGTGGCGACGTTGACCCGGCGAATATTCTCCCGCCGATCACCGCCTATTACGCCATGAAGGTCGGGACGCTCCCGTTGGTTCCCTATTTTCCACCGGGAAGCCTGGATCTCGCCGACGCGGTCCGGGAACTGGCCCCGGACCATCATGCGCTCCTTTTGGCCAACCACGGGCCCGTGGTGGCCGGAAATTCGCTCGCCGATGCCGTTTACGCCACGGAAGAACTGGAGCAGACCGCGCACCTGTATCTCCTGCTGCGCCAGGGAGAAACCCGCTACCTGACCCCTGAACAGGTTGCTGAGCTTCAGAAAAAGTAATCCCTTTGTTCACTGGTTGAAATTCTGGGACTTCGCCCAGAACAGACATTTCGCTAACCTGTCCCTCTTGGGCAATTGGAACGTTGGAGCACATGAGTTACGCACAAATTGAGGCGCACCCCATCGCCGGGGCCCTGGGTGCTGAAATCAGCGGTGTCGATCTCGGCGACCTTGACGACGATGTCTTCGAAGAAATCCACGCTGCTTGGCTGCACCATCAAGTCATTTTCTTTCGCAGCCAGAACATTTCGCCAGAACAACAGATCGCCTTCGCGCGCCGGTTCGGGGAAATCCATCATCATCCTTTCATGAAAGGCATGGTGGATTACCCGGACATACTGGAGATCATCAAGACCGAAGACGACACGCATACTTTCGGATCGGTTTGGCATACAGACCAGATGTTCAACCCGGAACCAGCCAAGGCGACAATGCTCTATGCGAAAGAAACGCCGGCCGCCGGCGGCGACACGCTTTTCGCCAGTATGTACCTCGCCTACGACGCCCTGTCGGAAGGCATGAAGGCCATGCTGGCCGACGTGAAGACCTGGAGCGTCGGCAACAACTTCAAGAACAACAGTGGGGTCGACCGGCGCGAGGTCTACAAGGGAAACACGCAAATGGCCAACAAGGTCCGCAACCCGGGCAACCTTGTGACCGAAGCCGCCCATCCCTTGTTCCGAACACACCCGGAAACCGGCCGCAAGGGTCTCTATATCGGCAGCCACGCGCAAACTCTGGAAGGGTTTCACGAAGCCGAGGCGGAACCGATCATGGCGTTCCTACGCGAACATGCGGTGCACCCCGAATTCACCTGTCGATTCCGATGGGAACCGGGGTCCCTGGCCTTGTGGGACAACCGATGCGTCCAGCATCACGCCGTGGCCGACTATGCGGGCCAACGCCGGCGCATGCATCGAATCACTATTTGTGGTGACAAACCCTTTTAGACAGAGACATTCATGATACAAAAATCGGACAAGATCGCTATCGTCGGCGCGGGGGCCCTCGGCGGCCACGTCGGCGCGTACCTGACCCGCGAAGGCCATGACGTCACCCTGATCGACGCATGGCCCGAACACGTCGAACACATGCGGTCGCACGGCCTCACCCTGGATGGCACCACAGAGCCCGAGTGCTTCACCCAAGCCGTCAACGCGATCCATATCACGGACCTTCAGAAGACCGCCCACGGCCGACCCTTCGATTTCGTTTTCGTCGCCGTAAAATCCTACGACACGGTCTGGGCGACCCACATGATCAAGAACTACCTGACCCTGGACGGGTTTTGCGTCTCCTTGCAGAACGGAATCAATGAGGAACGCATGGCCTCCGTCGTCGGTTGGGGAAAGACGGTGGGCTGTATCGCATCTACTATCGCCGTGGAACTGGACGGGCCTGGCCATATCAACCGCAATGTAAAGCTGGGGGGCGCGGAACGCGTGATCTTCAACGTCGGGGAGGTGCACGGCCGCGTCACGCCCCGGGCCGAAAAGTTGTCTGAGATGTTGGCCTGTGTCGACAGTTCCGAGGTGACCACAAATCTCTGGGGCAAGCGCTGGTCGAAACTAATGGT
>CAZNWX010000125.1:3728-6557 GCA_964576415.1 uncultured Magnetovibrio sp.
GGCCGGAGAAGCCGGGCGCATTGGCGTGGCCCTGGGTTACAAACTAGGTCTTGTCTACAAAATCGAACCCGAGCTCCTAATGGCCGCGGAACAGGGCGATGGCGACGCCATGGCACAATGCGAAGAAAAACTGCTGGCCAACATGACCTTCCGCAACGACGAACAACGCCCCTCCATGGGCCAGGACATGCAGAAGGGCCGACGGACAGAGATCGATTACCTCAACGGCCTGGTCGTCGAAAAGGCGAAGGAACTAGGCCTACCCGTCCCCGCCAATGAAGGCATCGCCGAAGTAGTGCGACAGATCGAACGCGGCGAAATACGCGCCGGACCGGACGCCATTGCCCACCTCTGAGCCGTTATCAGGATGCGTTGTGCGCGATCAGTGTGTAGGTATTTACGACCTTATCGTTCAGCTTCGGCTGAACCTTGGCATCGAAATCAAAGAAGTGGTCGGTCTTCAAATGGACCTGAAGAGCGATCTCTTGAATGTGTGTGATGGGAAAGCGCCCAATAGCGGCATCCCTTACACGTCCACCAAATCCACGGCCATCATATCGTATTGCTCGCGCGTGACTTCCGGTCGGAGACCAAACCAGAGTTCGAAACCACGCACCGCTTGATGAAGCAACATTTCCAGCCCATCTGAGGTGGTCAATCCACGCGCCGCCGCGGTCGCCAGGAGCGGCGTTTGCAACGGCACGTAGACAATGTCCGAGACGATGGCGTCATTCGCCAACGGAGCCAGGTCAATTTCTAACGGCGGTTGGCCGTGCATACCGAGGGAGGTCGTGTTCACGACCAGCCCCGCATGTTCAAGGAGACCGGGCACGTCATCCCATGCCGCCGGTTTAACCCCACTTCCAAACGTCTCACGCATGGCATCAGCCTTCGCCGCCGTCCGGTTGGCCACATGGACGTTCGCGACCCCGCACTCCAACAGGGCATAGACGATCGAACGGCTAGCCCCACCGGCGCCCAGAACCAAAGCAACATCGACCTTGTCGCACCATCCGGGTGCGGCCACGTCCAGGGAGCCCACATAGCCGTCGCCGTCCGTATTGGTGGCACGCAGCACGCCATCATCCAGCCAGAGCGTGTTGGCCGCGCCGATAGCGCGGGCCTTCTCATCGGGTTGCGATAAGCGAAAGGCGGCATCCTTGTGAGGCATGGTCACGTTTGCACCGACATAGCCGTGGCCGGCCAGGTCAGAGATGAAGGCGTCGACCGCCTCGGGTGGGACCTCTTCAATCCGATACGCGCCGTTGATCCCATACTTATCGAGCCAATAGCCGTGCAGTTTTGGGGACCGGGAATGCTTGGCCGGAAAGCCAATGACGCAGGACGCTGGTGTCGTCGTTGCCATGAAAAGTGCTGGACTAGGCGTCGGCCAGCATATCGGCGATTGCGTCGATAGCGGTGAGATATCCGTTTACCCCAAGTCCGGCAATCGTCCCGGTCGCCGCGTAAGTGACATAGGAGAAATGTCGGAAATCCTCGCGCGTATGCGGGTTCGAGATATGAACCTCGATGATCGGGCAATTGACGTTCTTCAGCGCATCCAGGATCGCCAAGGACGTATGCGTGAAGGCGGCCGGATTAATGATGATACCGTCGGCGCCGTCGATGGCTTCGTGAATCCACTCGATAATCTCGTATTCGCGATTCGATTGGACAAAAAAGATCTCCAATCCACGCGCGTCGGCGCGCGCCGTGCACATGCCTTTCAAATCGGCCAACGTGGTGTGGCCGTAAATGTCGGGCTCACGCATGCCCAAGAGGTTCAGGTTGGGCCCGTTCAGAACGTAGATGGGTTTGCTCATATCAATTCCGTTTTCGATATCTAAATGTCAGATCCCCAGAGCAGATAGCCGATCCCGCCCAGTATACGACGGCTTACCCACTTCGATACTGATTTGACGCCGAGAACCCTATCAATTCCTAGAGCTCAATTGTTAAAGCCAATCCTAGTTTCGTGTGCAAACGCATTTCCGACTACACCAATCATGAACGACATGGCGACATAAAGGAACCAGGATCGTGTCAATTTGCGGCGACAGAATTTACAAGAATTCGGCGCGACGGTCGAGGATTGTCCGGACGACATCGTCGGGATCGCGCCTCCACCAGTTCTTCTCGGAGAAGATTTCGACCTCGCCCGGGCCCCTGAGCCCCGCGTCTTGCATCCATTCGCGAGGCCACCGGTTGTCGATCACCCCGTCACCCGGCATGCCCCGGTCAAAGCGGACATCTTCGGTGTCACGCAACCAGTCGGAGACATGAAAGTGCAAAAGCCGGGGCCCGGCGCGACGCAGCGAGGCAGCCAAGTCCAAATCCCACCACACGGCGTAACTGTCGACGGCAAGCCCAAAGACATCATCGGTGTTTAGCGCATCAAGGAAATCAAGCGCATCCGCCACCCGGGAGATCACTGAACGCTCGCCGCAGACCATGGGGTGCAAGGGCTCAAACGCCAGCCGGACGCCGGACGCGCGCGCGGGTTCGATCAATCTCTGGAAGCCCTCCAATGCGCGTTCCCTGACGGCCAATAGATCCGTCTCGCCTTCCGGCAGCCCTCCGGTGATCACCACCAGGGATGCCGCGCCAATTTCCGCTGCCTGATCCAACCAGCGGCGGTTCATCTCAAGGGCCGCGTCCATGTCGGGAGCGTGCGCCCCCGACACAAGCCCGCCTGGACACAACGCGTTCACGGACATGGCGTTATCTTCTAGAACGCGCGCACCATCTTCCGTGCCGATCGCATCGAGTTTATCCAGCCAAACCGCCGTCTGCCGGACCCCATGACGCGCAAAGCATTCGATGGAGGCC
>CAZNWX010000126.1:0-6428 GCA_964576415.1 uncultured Magnetovibrio sp.
CCTACAACTTTAAATTGGAATCCATATATATTTGTAGGAATATTATATAATATATTTCCTGTAGATGTTAAATATATAGAATTTACATCTAAATCACAACCTGTTGTGGGAATAATGGTATTATCTATACTCTCTTTGCTAGATTCTTCTGAGGTGTTTTTTTTTGGAGTTTCTTTGTTTTTAGTATCTTTTTTAACGGGGTTCTCTTTCCTTTTAGCCATAGATATACACTCTCTTTTCTCGTTCTGTAGTTACATTACGAACTACTTGGGACTAGCAAATACACAATTCGCGTAGTGCTTACCAGGCGGACAGAAGCAGCGGCCTTTTAGCGAACGTTTAAAAGCGGCGGTTGCTTTCTCTGGATCGCGTATGCCGCCGGTAGGGGGCATGGCAATAATTCGCTTCAAGGCTTCATGGCCTTTCCGTCGATCCGCATTTGTGATGTTCAAAGACACCAGATCCTTTGCCAAACTCTCGGTGGGTACCGCGCACGAGGAAGCGTCTGAAACGATAACGAAAACTCAATATTAGAACTTTTAGATTCAAAACTGAGAAGGCCAACAGTAAAAAGATGGCCGAGAAAGGTATGCGAATGCTTGAGGATGGGAAACAAAAGTAGCTTAAAAGTTCCTAACTTTTTATTTTATTCAATTGGTATAGGTTCACACCATGAAAATACTCGTTCTGCAACATGTACGTTCCGAGCATCCAGGAATTTTCCGTGAATTTCTTCACGAAGACGGACACGATTGGACGCCCGTAGAATTGGATCAAGGAGAAACTCTACCTCCCTTGGATGAGTTCGACGGGCTATGGGTTATGGGCGGGCCGATGGACGTCTGGGAAGAAGATCTCTATCCCTGGCTCAAAGATGAGAAAACGTTCATCAATGAAGCGGTCGAACTGCGAGGCATGCCGTTTCTGGGGCTTTGCCTGGGGCATCAGCTCCTGGCCGAAGCACTTGGCGGCGCATGCGGCAAGGCGGACCGGTCCGAAATTGGCGTCATGTCGGTTCAATTGACGGAGGCTGGCGCAACAGGGATTATCTTCGATGACCTGCCAGACACGTTTCCGTGTCTGCAATGGCATGGCGCTGAGGTGAAGCGGATGCCGGCGGGCGCGACTTGCTTAGCAACGTCGCCCGATTGCGCCGTGCAGGCGATGAATTGGGGCCCTCGCGCCTATTCCATGCAGTTCCATGTCGAAGTGGAGGCCGATACGGTGGCCAACTGGTCGGCGATACCTGCTTACGAAGCGTCTTTGAAAACAGTGTTGGGGGATAACGGGCCATCGATGCTGATGGCAGCTTGCGACGCGCATATGGATGATTTCAATAGAATGGCTGAACGCATCTATATCAATTGGCTGCAAACTGCCGCCCAGGTCTGATCATCATTGAAGTTACGCCGACGCGGCGCGAGTCAGCGACAGGCGTGCCGCTTCCAAATGTTCTTTCATGATTGCTGCTGCCTGCTCCGGTTCGCGGGCGCGAATGGCGCCAAGAACCAACCGATGATGACGATTGTATTGAGAAATCGTCTCATTTGTTAGCGTTAGTTGGCGCATTCTTGCCCACTGCTCCTGATTTCGAACACCGTTGATTTGCGAGACGATCCACATTAGCAACCGGTTGCCCGTCGTTTCAGCCAGCAATGTATGAAACTCAGTGTCGAACCTTGAGAATCTAACGGGATCTCCAACACATTCATCCATTTTCGCCAGAAGTTCATCCGCACGATCCAAATCTTGCTGACGTGCGTGTAGGACGGCCAGCCGGCAGATGTGCGGCTCAAGAGCAAAGCGCGCGTCAATTAGCTCCGGGGGGCTGGCGTTCTCGATGATCGGATTGACGGCCTCTTCGTCATTGGCCAGGACATATGTCCCACTGCCTTGGCGTATTTCGACAAGGCCTTCCTTCGCCAACTGGTTGAGTGCTTCCCTCACCGTGCCTCGCGCGACGCCGTATTGTTCAGCCAAGGTACGTTCCGCGGGTAATCGCTCCCGAAAACCAAGGACGCCATCAGAAATATCGCGACGAATGGCGGCGGCGATCTCGGCCGAACCGAGCCTGTCTAATTCTTTTGTATTCATAGAATTTCTCAATTAGTGATCCAATTTAATACCAATTTATATAAAATTCGCAACAATTATATAAATTGGACTAAAAATGGTTGATCTTTGGATCGGCTTTTATCATGCTCCTGAAAATTTACAAAGTCACAAATGCTGCCAATCAATGAAGCCAGTAGTCCTGGCGGGGAGGTTTAATGGCTTTTCCAGTACATGTCGACTACCTAGTTGTCGGAGCCGGAATCCATGGGCTTTCGACGGCCTGGCGCTTGGCGGAGCGGTTGACAGAAGCCGGCGAGGAGGTGGAAGGCCGAGTTATTGTCCTCGACAAATCGGGAATCGCCGCGGGCGCCACCGGAATTGCCTGCGGCGTGGTTCGCAATAACTATTTCCAACCGGCCATGCGCAATTTGATGGCCCATTCGGTTGGTGTCTGGGAAAGCGACCCAGAAGCACTCAGCTACCACCCCGTTGGATATATGCAGATTTCCTGTGAAGCCATGCGTGATGATGTCGCCCAGATATTCACCGAACAACAGGAGATCGGCTACGAAAGCGTCTTCATTGAAGGATCGAATGCGTCGACCAGCTATATGCGCGGCCTGTTTCATGATTGGCGCGCACAAAACATCACGTCCGTCCTTCATGAAAAACGCGGCGGTTACGCCAACAATACAAAATCCATGTATGGCTTGGCGAAAAAGATCGAAGACTTGGGCGTACGCATCATCACCGGTGTCGAGGTCGTGGGTGTTCAATTGGAAAGCGGGTCCGATGCCGCCCAATCCGTCGAAACCGACAAGGGGTCGATAACATTCGAACGCCTCATTGTTGGTGCCGGACCGTGGGTGCGCGATTTCTGGAACATGCTGGGGCTTCCGAAACAAATTGCGGTCACGGACCTCAATGGTGACCGGCACGAAGATGTCGACATGTGGCGATTCTGGCAGCTTGAAGAAGGCGTTCTTAAGGTCGATCCGGAATTGCTTCAAACCAACGACGGCGACATGCCGCCGGTCATCCATGTGGACACGGACGCCCCACTGATCTCAGACGTCGATGGATCCGTAATTATCGAAGACATGTGGGGAATTTACTACAAACCAGACTGGCATTTCGGAGGCATTCAAGGAGGTGCTTCGCCGTACAAGGTCGAAACACCTGTCAATGATGTGGCGATTGATCCCTATGGGCCTTCAAGTCCTGAATTCGTTTCCGGTCCTGAGTTTTCTCATATGTGGGTATCGGCCCTAGCGCATTGCCATGAACGGTTTGCCGGGACTATGCCGAAATACCACCGCGAACCGTCCGGTGGGATCGGCTGTTTCACGCCGGACAGTTTTCCGGTCATCGACCATTTCCACGATAACGTCAGTATCATCGCCGACAGCAATCACGGCTACAAAATGATCGGCGTTGGCCGGTTGGTGGCGGATGAAGTTTTTGGCGACGATCAAGAATTGTTAACGCCGTTCCGCTTTGGGCGATACGAGACAGGAGACCTGCACCCCGTTTCGAACAGCCCATTCCCGTGGAGTTGAGAGGCGTGAGTCGAGTTGTAGACGCAATGGGTAGCGATCTAGATCGCAATTGTTTGGGGGAAGAATGATGAGCAGCATGGATATCGAAGGATTTGTCGAAGCCGAAGGCCGCGCCGAAAAGGTGAAGGAAGTCCGCAAAAAGATCGACGAGCTCGGCATCGAATATCTCTATCTTCAGTTCGTATCTATCACCGGCAAGGTAATGGGCAAGGGGATCCCCGCTGATCATTGGGAGACGGTTGCTGAGCGCGGCTTCCAATTAGTCTATGGCGCCACCATGAACCTATTCACGAACCGGTCGGGCGATTACCTGGGTTATGGCCCCGAGGCGGCCGAACTGGTCGGCATACCCGAGCCCGAAACATTCATGCAACTCCCCTGGGACAAACGAATTGGACGTTTCTTTTGTACTCTTTTCCGGAACCGGGAAGAGCGTGAGAATCCAGGCGCCTTCCTGACCTCGGATTGCCGCGGCAACTTACGTCGCCTGCACGAGGAGTTTAAAAAGAAGAACGGCGGTCTGCATTTGCGCATGGGTACCGAGCCCGAGATGATGTGGCTGAAGTTCGATGAGGACGGTAAACCGCGCGACGGTTTCTCCAAGCCCTATTGCTATCACATCGACCAGTTCGAAAGCCTGCGTCCGGTCTACATGCAGGTTATCACCTATGCCCGGACCATGGGTTTGGACATGATTCAGGGCGACCACGAAGATGCGCCCGGGCAGCTCGAACTAAATTGGATGTTCGATGATGTGCTGCGTAACGCTGATCGGTTGACCACCTACCGCCAAATCTGTGCACAGGTCGCGCGGGAACACGGGATTTTCGCTTGTTTCATGACGAAACCGTTTATGGGCGTGTCGGCATCAGGGTGTCACCACAATATGTCACTGTGGAATGGGGGTGAAGATCAACTATGCCGAACCGGAAACGATCCGGACAATCTTCCAGGTATGGCCGGCAATTACATGTACATGAAGGGCGGCGACAACACCTTCATGCCTGATACGGACGACCCGCAAATGCCTGGCAAGGTCGGCCTTCAGGCGATCGGTGGTATCGTCAACCACCTCAGTGCTTTGACGGCAGTCGGGTGTTCGACCGTCAACTCCTACCGCCGCCTTTGGGATACGGGTTTCTGGGCGCCTGTCTTCGCCGACTGGGGCTTTCAGAACAGAACAACGGGCTTGCGCGTGTCGGCGCCCGGGCGGTTCGAATATCGGTCCGTCGATTCTATGGTCAATCCGTACATCATGGGTAGCGTCATTCTCGCGGCGGCCGATGACGGTATCGAGAACGATCTCGACCCGGGCGAGCCGGAGGAACGCAACATCTACGAAGCCATGGAAGCCGGCAAAGAAATTAAGAAACTGCCGATGTCTCTTGGTGAAGCGCTTGAGGCGCTCGAAAAGGACGAAGTCGTGAAACGCGGTATGCCTGGCGAGATGTATCGGTTGTACCACGAATACAAGCACGATGAATGGGCTCGGTTCATGTCGACCGTGACCGATTGGGACAACGAAACCTACATGGAGTGCCTGCCGTAGGATGGTGATGCAGCAGCCTCTGTAAGCTTCGACAAATTGAGGGTTGCAAGGCTGAAGAACGAGAAAAAGGAGTGTCAATTCCATGTGCGGAATAGCTGGAATTATACATCGTGGAAAGAAATCCAATGTTGGCGCCGAAATGACATCAATGTTGATGGCTTTAAAGCACCGCGGACCTGATTCAACCGGGTTTGCTGTGTACGGACCGCCGGACTCCGACGATTATGTGGTGCGCGTAAAGGTAGCTGAACAGGAAGACATGGATACGGGCCACGACATCCTGGACCGGATCGCCGAACGCATTGGCGAGGTTGAACGGCGGCTCGAACTTCACGGCGCGACCATCAAAGAAACAGATCAGGCGACGGCTTATGCGATGCGTTACGTCATCAGTCACGACGGCAACGTCGAAGAGATGGCGAAACACATTGAGGAGATCGACGACGTCGAAATTCTTTCCCTCGGCAACGGTCTTGAGTTGATCAAAGACCTTGGTGACGCAGATGTCGTCTCGGACGCCTATGGCCTTGGCCAGTTCAACGGCTCGCACGCCATCGGGCACACACGCATGGCAACAGAGTCAGATGTTGATATTCGTTCGGCCCATCCCTATTGGGCGTTTCCATACAACGATATTTCCGTCGTCCATAACGGCCAAATTACAAATTACTGGATCATGCGTCGGGAAATGGAACGCAAGGGTCACCGCTTCATGTCGGATTGCGATTCCGAACTCCTGGCCGTCTACACGGCCCACAACCTGGCCCATGGAGTAAGTCTCGAAGACAGCTTGACCCGCTCCATCGATGAGATCGATGGCGTGTTCACCTATCTGGTCGCGACCGGTGACCAGTTGGGCATGGCGAAGGACGCCATGGCGGCGAAACCGCTGGTGCTTTACGAAAGTGATGAATTGATCGCTATGGCGTCGGAGGAAGTCGCCATCCGTTCGATCCTGCCTCAGGAAATCGATACCTCCGACCCCTATGATGAAGAGGTTCGCGTATGGCAAGCCTAAGCGATGCTGATCTCAAGGCGATGAGCCAGGAGGAACGGGCCAATGCTCTTGGCATGACGTCGGAGCAATTGACGGGCCGTTCTTTGTTCATCGAATTCAGCGCCGATGAAGAAGAACGCCTGACTTATCCGTGGGCACCGGATGTCGATTTCAATAAGCGCACGGAAATCGATTCTGATGACATGACAACGACGGAATTGAACGCAAGAATTCATGAACTCATGGCTGGCGGATACGGCACGATCGT
>CAZNWX010000127.1:0-6392 GCA_964576415.1 uncultured Magnetovibrio sp.
ATCCATGGTGGCGTTTAAGGTGCGGTTAACGACCGAATCAAGCCATCTTATCATATCTGTTGACCCGTCCATTAGTTTCCTCCGACGGCCTTCACGCGCTCCAGCAAGGTGTGCAGGTCTGGATCGTGTTGGCCCAGCAATTCCAGCTTGCGCACCAATTCTATCAGATAATCACGGTTGCGCCCGGCGATGCCCGATGCCCGCAGGATGACCGCGACGGCCGTATCGATGGGCAGGGGGCCTGCGTAATTGGGATGGTCCGGATTGGCCACATAGGTGAAGGCCGCCACGGGGCCCGCGGCGAGCATGATCTCGACCATCTTTGGCACATAGGCGTAATTGCCGACCAGCTCGCGTTCGTTGAGGTAGGTGTAGGTTGATGGCCAGTCTTCGGGCGCGATACGAAAGGCCACGCCGAGGCACTGTCCGCCGACGTCCAGGCCCAGCACCAGGCCCGGTGTTTCCCGGGTGCCGCGATGGTGATGCGAATACATGCAGAACGCCCGGTGATGGCCGATCAACTCAGCCGGTTGCTGTTCAGTGAATGGGAACCCGGGATTCCACATGAGCGAGCCATAGCCGAACACCCATGAGGCATCGGGAAGTGCAGTCACCGGACCGCCTTCCATTGCCACGGCGTCTGGGACGCGACCAGGTCCAACAACCCGGTCCAGGACTCCTTCCCGCAGACAATGACCTTGTTTAGCCACCGGCAAGTCTGGCTCGTTTGCCGCGCGTTGATTTGGTAGAGGTAAGTTAGTTGATCCTCGACGATCAGGGTGTCGGCAGAAATGACTGTGGCGTGGCCCAGCACACGATGGCCGTCGGCCAGGGTGGTCCTGGCCATCAGGCCAATGAGGCCGGCAAGGGCCGTTTTCTGTCTCATGCGCCGCCGGCCAGGGCCCGGTCCAGGAACTCCAATCGGTCCTGACCCCAAAATAGCTGCTCGCCCAGGCCGTAGGTGGGCGCGCCAAACACGCCCTTTGCCAGGGCGTCCTTGGAATTCTGCAACCATTGCGCCTCGATGGTGTTTTCCTGGCCGGCCTCCAAGAGCCCTTGGCCGTCGAACCCTTGCGCTTCGGCGATGCCGATCAACGTCGCCTCGTCACCGATGTTTCGGTCCTCGGCCCAAAGCGCGGTCATGATGGCGTTGACTAGATCGGTTACATCCAGGCCCTGGTTGATGGCAGCGATCACTATGCCGATTCCGTTGCGTTCGTTGGATGGGAAGTTATCCGGCTGCTTGATGAGGGGAATACCAAGATGGGCCGGCCATCGCTCCAGTTCCTGCAGCCGGTAGGCCTGACGTGCTGGCGCGCGCTTCGGCAGGGGCAGGCCGCCGGTCTCCGGGAAGACTAGACCGAAGTTAGTCGGTTTGTGCACCACTGTCGCGCCGTGCCTTGCCGCCATTTTGGCTAGGCGCGCATCGCCCAGGTAGCTCCACGGGGAATTCAGGGTGAAGTGATAGGTGATGGTTTGGCCCATGACGGTGTTGCTCTCAACTGAAGTTTAAAAATAGCTTGAGCTTATCGTCGGGCCGGATGAGGTCAAGGTGGGTACAAGCTCCCGTGAACAGGATTTTCATGTGCATGTATTTATTTCGTGTGTACAAAGTATAAAATAATTGGTCGGGGATGATTACTTGGATTGACAGCTAAAAATCCTTTGTTAACAATTCCGTCATATGAAGAAGCCTAACCCGCGCTCCGACGATCGAAGACGGCACATCAGATCAAGCGGGCAGGCTCTTTGGAGTGGATTCGATGTGATGATACAGGATACGGAATAGGGGTCTGGGCAAAATGCTTCATAAGCCATGCGACGGTGAACAGGTTTACGAGGTCTCCCTCTACAACAAGGACGTGCGTTCCTTGGTGAAGGAAAATCAAAGTCATGATGTGTTTGAAGACCATTGGGCAGACAGCCAAAAACACGACGTTGTCGCCTGCGACGAGGCTGAGGCGCGACGCATGGTTGCCGAGCGGTTCAATCCCGATGATGGCTTCGTCATCGAGGGTGTCGTCCTGACCGCCTTCTAAGCGCAAGCCCCGTTTGCAGGGCCGATTCGTGACCCACGGCGCACGCGGGTCCGGTTGTTATTTAGTGTTTGCCGGCCGCGATTTCAGAAAGGCAATAATGGCGTCCCGGTCCACTTTTTCCCAAAGCTTGGTGGCCATCGACGTTATTCACTTCTTCTTTCCAACCATCGTGTCGAACTGAACCGTGGGATGCGCCCCGACGACAATACCTATGCCTGGTATCTCCATCTGAAGAAGGGAGAAGTGGCAGTATAGCCGGGGCAACGAGTCAAGACCGGGTAGTAGCTATTCGGACAACACGGTCAAGACTAGCGGCCCGCACCTGCATTTTCAGATTTCCGTGCCGTCGGCCAGCAAGTATGCGTTTAAGGCTATTCCGTTTCAGCTGCGCATGGCAGAGGGTATGGTCGGCCAAATTTGTACGGCGATCGATACTGCCGGTCAAAATAACCGCTTAGGTCTCGGCCCCGCCGTTTACCTGGATCATTTGCCCGTTGATAAAGCCGCCCTTGTCGGAGGCCAGAAGGGCGCAGGCGGCGGCCACCTCGTCTCCGGTACCAAGCCGACCAACGGGAACTCGATTCGCCATTTCCGCGATGTGCGCGGCCATGGTCGGATCATTGCGTTCGCCTTCGATGGGGCCGGGGGAGATGATGTTTGCGGTGATCCCCTTGGGCGCGAACTCCTTCGCGAGCGCCTTGGTCAGGCCCCATACGGCGTGTTTGGAAGCGGACACATGGGCGCGGCCGTTGTAGCCATGGATCGCGTTCATCCCGGCGAAGTTGATCACCCGACCCCAGCCCTTGTCGACCATGCCGGGCAAGCAAGCCCGGGCGAGCCAGAAGGTACCCATGAAATTGGTGTCGATGACCCGATGCCATTGTTCGTCTGTCATCTCCAGGAAGTCATGAGACGGCCGGATGGCGGCATTGCAAACGAGGATATCCACCGCGCCAAAATCCAGGATGGCTTCGTCGGCGATTTTGTGGGCGTCCGCTTCTTGTCCGATATCACCCATGGCGACTTCCGCCTTTACGCCGAGCTCCCGTGCCATGGCGGCGGTCTGTTCACAGGCATCTTGGTTACTGGACCCGTTGACGACCAAGTTGATCCCGTCTGCGGCCAGGGCCAATGCACAGGCGCGCCCGATGTTTCGTCCAGACCCGGTGATCAGTGCGGTGCGTTTAGTTTTGGCCATTGGTCATTCTCCCTTTTCATTTCGGCCGGAGCTTAACCTAGGGAGGCTGGAAACCATAGCCAGTTCCATTACACTCATTGCTATGATTAAAAAATTGAGCAGCGAAGAGGCGTATGAATCGGGCCGCCCGTTCTTGGCCCGGTTCATGGACGCTTTGGATCTGAACGACGCGGTGGGCATGGACGTTTCGAGGATTGTCGGAGACGGTGGGTCAACTTTCGCTGGCTACATTGAGGGCGACCATCAGAGGGACGATGTCACTGGTCTCTTGGTGAAACAGGCATGAGGTTGTTGGTGATCCTGCTGATCGGTCTGTTGATGGCCCCTTGGCCGAGCCATGGCGAGGATTACGGTCGCTTCGAAATCTCCCCGGGGCCGCCGATGATTCTGCTCGATACCCTCAGCGGCAAGACTTGGCGTTACGATACGGCTGGCAAATGGGTGCCGATCCAGCGTCTGATGCCGAAACCGCCGCCCCAGCGCAAAGAAACGGCCAAGCAGCGCTGGCAACGGGAGTCGGACGCGCGCCGGTTGCTGTTGAACAAGTCCGGCCCACAATCGAAGCCGAAATCGCCGGCCCGGACCCTTTTGGATAATCTCGCGCCAGCCAAGTAACTCCAATCCCCGCAGGAGGCTTCGATCATGCTGATTACGGCAACCCTGCGACCACGGGTGTACTTTGTGCCTTCTGAAGCCAGTCCGTTGAAATACGCGCCAATGCCTGCTGTCTTGGCTCGGTCGGTCAGGTGGGCACGACGGCTGACGGTAACAGCCTGGAAACTATCGGGGAGTAGGACGAGCAGATCTGGACGAACACGGGCCTAACCTTAGGGGACGTCGACGTCGACCTGGCTCAACCTGCTGTCTTTGGCGCGTCCGCAGTTCCTGGCTGAGGAGGAGACGGGTGCCGCAAGAGCGGATTAGTCTTCCACCAGCTTTGCGATCTCGGCGTCGCGCAGGTCCTTGCGCTTGATCTTACCGGTCGCGGTCAGCGGTAATTCAGAGACGAATTCGACGATACGCGGATATTCGTGTGGGCTAAGGTAGGTCTTTACGAAGCCGCGGATGTCATCCTCCAGTTGCGGGCTGCCGTTGTGACCGGGCGCGAGTTTGATGAATACCTTGATGTTTTCCGTGCGCACGGCGTCGGGTACGCCGACGGCGGCGGCGAGGGATACGGCCGGATGCTTGCACAGGCAGTCCTCGATTTCGCCAGGACCGATGCGATAGCCCGACGACGTGATCACGTCGTCGGCGCGGCCAACGAACCAGAGATAGCCATCCTCGTCCTTGGTGCCGACGTCGCCCATACGCCACCACTGGTCGCGGCGCTGGGCTTCCGTGGCTTCTGGGTTCTGCCAATATTCGAGCAAGAGCACCGGTTCGTCCTCGCGCCGCACGGCCAATTCGCCTTCCTCTCCTCTGGCCAGGATATTGCCGTCGTCGTCAATGATCTCCACCACGTGGCCTGGCGCGGGTTTGCCTGTGGAGCCCGGTTTGACGTCCATGATCGCCTGGCAGTTGGAAACCACTAGATTGCATTCCGTCTGGCCATAAAACTCGTTGCAGCGCACACCCAGGTTTTCCTCAGCCCAATGAAACAGCTCTGCTCCCATGGGTTCGCCCGCTACCGCAATGGTGCGGAAGTTGGCGTTAAATCCCTGGACGTTTTCCACCTGGCGCATGATGTTGAGTGCCGTCGGTGGCATGAAGGTGTTGCGGATGTCATGGTCAGCGACCAGGCGCAGCGCCTCTTCCGGGTCATATTTACGTGCCCGATAGGCAACATTGGTGACGCCGTGGTGCCACGAGCACATTAGGCAATTCATGAGCCCGCCGACCCAAGCCCAATCGGCAGGCGTCCACATGCGGTCGCCGTCCTCGGGCAGGAAGTCGTGGAACATCTCCATACCTGTCAGGTGGCCAAAAATGGTTCGGTGCGCGTGCAGGGCACCTTTTGGATTTCCTGTTGTGCCCGACGTGTAGCATATGAACGAGGGGTCCTCGCGCCCCGTGTCCACGGGCGCGAAAGCGTCGGTGGCCTTCGCCATGCAGGACCAGAAATCCAGCTTTGAGCCGTCGTCGGCGCCCTGGCCGACGACCAAGATGGTCTGAAGGTGGGGAAGGTCCTCGCGGATCGCTTCGATCTTCGGTAGGTTGTCCATATCCGTGACCAGCATGCGGGCTTCCGAATTCTGCAGCCGAAAGCGGAGCGCGTCCTCGCCGAACAGCGTGAACAGTGGAATGGAGATAGCCGCCATCTTCCATGCTGCCACGTGCGAAATCGCGACCTCCACTGATTGGCTCATGAGGATGCCGACCCGCGCACCGCGTTCCAGTCCGTTGGCAATGAACAGGTTGGCCAACTGGTTCGTCAGGCGTTTCAAGTCCGTGAAGGTATAACTGACTGTATCCTTGCCCGATTCGACAACGATGAGGCCGGTCCGGTCCGGATGCCGAGCCGCGTTCTTGTCGCAGACATCGACGCCCATGTTGAAGCGGTCCGGAATGTCCCAGCGAAAATCGCCGTACAATTCCTCATAGCTCTCGGCTCGATTGAGAACCATCGCCCTTACCCCCATCTTCGATCGTCATCGCTTGGGATTTCGATCCACCGCATTCCTGCTGCAACAATCTTACGGGGTTGGGCGAAATGGTCCACCCCATTGCCAAGAGCATTAGGTGTTTAATGGGTGCCGGCGCTTGCTCGCATAGACCCACTTGAGTACTTGCGGGCGGGGGCGTCGTCGATCATTGCCATAACGCCGAAGACATCGCCCGTACCGATCTGGGCGAAAACGACCTATTCTCTGTCGCAGTCGTTGGACACTCCAAATTATACCGGTTTCAATTAAGTAGGCGTAGTAGCAAAAGATACCAATGGAGAAGATTGAGCCGGGAGAGAATTGTCGTAAATAAGCTGCTTCAGGTATGTCCTGAACATCATTGCCCCTCGCCGAGGACGCCAGCCGTGCCGCTTATTATTACTCCTCGTTCTCTTCGCCGCCACCTTCGAAGAATTTGTAGGCATCCAGACCATCGATTAGGACGCCGTCGAAGCCTTGACGAATGATCCCGTAGACATAGGAATTGGTGTCGCCAGCGATCAATTTTTTCCACTCTGGCTGCCAGTACTCCACATAATAACGGTCCGG
>CAZNWX010000128.1:0-6371 GCA_964576415.1 uncultured Magnetovibrio sp.
AGGGTCCTGATCTTCAAATGCCCGGATACAAGGAATGTGCACCGAATGGTCGCCGCCAAGAACCACGGGCATGGCGGCCGCCTTCAAGATCTTGCGGACACCAAACTCGATGTTGTCGTGGCTCTTGATGGTGTCCGTGTGGATCATATCGGCATCGCCAATATCGACGATCCTAACCTGGTCGGTTGGCATATAGGTAACGTCGTCCTCGAAGTCATAGGCGCCGTCGTGGCCGAAGGAGAACAGGGTCGAGGCCTCGCGGATGGAACGCGGACCAAACCGCGCACCGGCCCGATACTGTGTCCCCATATCGAAGGGGGCGCCCAGGATTGCCGCATCGGCGTCGATGGCATCCCAATCGAGACACGGCGGCTGCGTGCCGAAGGTGCAGTGCCCAACGAAGGGTAGGTTCAAACGCCCCGTTTCATAACCGTGGTCCGCCATGACGGCCTCTCCCCTGTAATCCGCTGATCCCAATAAGAATCCCGGGCTTAAGCCTGGTCAAGCGGCGGTCCGGCGCAGCACCCAGAGCCGGGACTTGAGTTTGTCTGTATCCACTTAACATCCCTAGATATGACAGGCCCTAGTCTGGGGATCAAATGCCGTCCAAGCATGCAAGACGCAGCGAACAATCTATCGATCTATCGAAACCCCCGCGCTCCGGCGCGAGGGTTTATTCGTTTCAAAGGCCGAGGCTAGGTATTGATCCCTCCCGCTAAGTTCGCTTGCATGGGTTCCGGACAGACAAGGACCCTTCCGCCCATGATCGATAAAACTGTCGCCTCCGTCGCAGACGCCGTCGCCGTTATAGAAGACGGCGCCACCGTCGCGGTCGCGGGATTCGGCGCCGCCGGCAGCCCCGTGGAACTCTTGCACGCCCTGATCGATCAGGGTTCCAACAAACTGATCGTGATCAACAACAACGCGGGCAACGGTAACGTTGGGCTGGCTGCGCTGATCGCTTCTGGCCGGGTGGCAAAGATGATCTGCTCCTTCCCGCGCTCCGCCGGTTCCGTTGTGTTCCCAGACCTCTATCGGGCCGGAAAGATTGATCTGGAGGTCGTCCCCCAAGGCACGCTGGCAGAACGATTGCGCGCAGCAGGTGCCGGCATCCCCGCCTTTTACACGCCGACGTCAGTGGGCACGCCCTTGGCAGACGGCAAGGAAACACGGGATTTTGACGGCAAGACCTACGTTATGGAGCCTTGGCTACCCGCTGACATCGCGCTGATCAAGGCGGATGTCGCCGACACCTATGGCAACCTCACCTACAATATGACGGCCCGCAATTTCGCCCCCGTCATGTGCATGGCTGCGACGACAACCATCGTCCAGGCACGCGAAATCGTTGACGCCGGCGGCATAAATCCGGAAATGGTCGTGACACCAGGGATCTTCGTGGACCGCGTCGTCCATGTACCAAACCCGGAACACGAAGACGACCTTATTGGGGCTGGGAGGAGCTATCCATGAGTTGGACACCAGACGAGATAGCAGCCCGCACTGCCCTGGATATCCCAAACGGTGCCTATGTGAATCTCGGCATCGGCATGCCCGAGCGGGTCGCTGACTTTGTGCCCGAAGGGCGCACCTTCGTCTACCACTCGGAAAACGGTCTATTGGGCATGGGGCCCGTACCCGCGGAAAACGAACGTGACCCGGACCTGATCAACGCCGGCAAGAAACCAGTTACCCTAAACCCAGGTGCCAGCTTCTTCCATCACGCCGATAGTTTCGCCATGATTCGGGGCGGGCATATTGACTATTGCGTGTTGGGCGCCATGCAGGTGGCTAAAAACGGCGATCTAGCTAACTGGTCAACGGGTGCCGAAGACGCGATCCCAGCCGTTGGTGGCGCCATGGATTTGGTCGCCGGCGCAAAGACAATCTATGTCATCACCCGCCACACTACCAAAGACGGGACACCGAAACTGGTGGAAACCTGCACATATCCGTTGACCGGCCTTGGCGTGGTAAAACGCATCTACACTGATCTGGCCGTAGTCGCTGTTTCGGAGAACGGTTTCGAACTAGTCGAAACGGCACCCGGCATTGGCGCCGATGAAGTGCGAACAAAAACCGCCGCTCCCCTGGCCTGAACCCGGTTCGGACGCAGCCCTATTCCTACGTCAGCTTCTGGCTATCCCTGGTCATGGGGTCTAATCCGAAGGATATCCCATCTGTCCTATAAATCGAAACCTCTCTGGCGAGAACCAAGCGCCGACCTCTTCCGAAAGTCTAATGACACCCCGTCCGGGGTTCCATGCGGTTCTTCTCACTGGCGTCTTTGCCGGCCTGTCCTGTAGTTTTTGGGTGCTGACGGTACTGCCGATGAAAACGGCAATGACACTCGTGATCAAGCAGGTCTTCTTCATCGACACTGTGGTGCTCGTGATCACGGGAGCAACTATAAAGCCGCCTTGACCTACACCCTTTGTTAGTATCAGCCCCACAAGGAGACACCTGCGGATCGATGGAGTTGGCTCACTGGGCAGCGGCGTGCACCGCTGCCTGTTCCTTGCGGCGTAGGGACCGAAGCCAAAGCGCGGAGAACAAAATCACCAGGATAGCCGGTAGCATGGCGTAGTTCACCCAGGCCCAGCCCAAATAGTGGTACACACTCCCCGCCATGAGGGACGAAATGGCGAGACCAGTGAACAACAAGAAATCGTTTGTGCCTTGAACCTTGGCCCGTTCCGCCGGGGAGTGCACTTCCGTGATCAGCAGGGTTCCGCCGGTAAACGTGAAGTTCCATCCAACTCCTAAGAGGATAAGTGAAACCAGGAAATGGGTGAAACTCAAGCCGTGCAGGGCGACCAGAACCGATGCCAACAGGATCGCGGCGCCCGTAGCGATGATCCTGACCACCCCGAATTTCTTGATCAGGTGACCAGTCACGAACCCCGGCAGGAACATACCGACCACATGCCATTGGATCACCAACTTGATGTTCTCGTGGGTAAAAACATCGGTCTTTAGCGTCTCCATGGTCACCGGCGTGACCACCATCAGAAAATTCATGACCACGTAACCAAACAACGCCGCGATCACGGCAATGATAAAGGTCGGTGACTTCACGATCTCGCGAAGTGGCCTACCCGTATCTTTGATTTCATCTTTGGTAAGCTTTGGAATCTGCACGAACACAATGATAACAGCCGACATACCGTAGAAGCCCGACAGAACATAGAAAGCACCCTGGAACGCCGCACCAGCCATCCAGTCCTTAGCCATCAACGCCGTCTCGGGCCCGACAAAAGCGCCCAGTACGCTCATGGCAATGACGATGGAGACGCTTTTCTCCTTCAGATGTGCTGGCGCCACTTCGGCGGCAGCAAAACGGTATTGCTGGGCAAACCCGCCGTAAAACCCTGACAAGAAAATGCCAAAGTTAAAAATTGCGAAATTATCCATGACAACGGCCTGGGCAGCGATCAGGGCACCGCTAAACCCAATCATAGATCCAAAAGCGAACCCCCATCGCCGACCCCAGGCCCGCATCAAGAACGATGCCGGCAAGGTGGCAACCGCGGTGCCGACTAACATGGCCGTAACCGGTGCCGTCGCGAAACTTAGATCGTCGCCCAGCATGGCGATGGCAACCAAGGCTGCACCGAAGAACGTCAACGTGCGGCCGCTGAAGAACAGCGCCTGGCAGAGCGAGAGAATAATGAGATTTTTCATATTGAAGGGCGCGCTTTCAGATTGGCTCATGGCAGAGCCTTAAGGGAACGCGTCCGCGGAAACAAGGCACGGCAATTTCGCCCAAGGTATTGAACCCGGCGATTGGTTCGGATCACTGACATTCGCTCTATCGAAGGCGTAACAACTTAACGATCTTGCGACGTTTTGAGAGAACCGCCTCGCAACCATCCGGAACGGTTTTCCATAGACATTACCCATGACTGGGCGGACCGCCTGGTGTTTGCCGATCCATCCTTCGATCGGCTATGGTCCGACATCATCAAACCCGGCCGTAAGGGAGATCCGGATCATGGGCACAAATGTCGCGCAATTTCTTTGGGATGCCCGTCTGAACAACAACGTCATCCCCCGAGATTTCGACGGATACCCGACCACCGAAGCGGACGCCTACGCCATTCAAACGGACATGATCGCCGGCGCCGGTGAGACCCTGGTCGGATGGAAATTAGGGGCCACGGTGGCCGCCTCGCTTCCAGTGATCGGAATTGAGCAGCCCTTCATCGGCCCCTTGTTCGCGAGGTTTTGCCACGAAGACGGCGCCACGCTAACCGCCCTGCCCGGACAGGCGTTGGAAACGGAGTTCACGGTCCGGCTGAAATCGGACCTGCCCCACCGCCCAGATCCCTACGGAAAAGACGAACTCAAGGCCGCCATTGGCGCGCTCGTCCCCTCCTTCGAAGTCATCGGGCTGCGTTTCGACGGCGGTGTTCCCGACGCCGGCTATCGAACAATCGCCGACGGGGGTCTGAACGTGGCCACCGTCCTCGGGCCCGATGTTACCGATTGGGACACAAAAACGATCGGCGCGCACGCCGTGCATCTCAATGTCAACGGCACGCACGTTACCACCGGCAAGCCGGCGGATCTCATCTGGGAACATTTGATCGATGCTATCGGATGGTTGGCAAAGCATCCACACTTGGCCAAACGAGGTCTTCGGGCCGGCGATCTGATAATGACCGGTTCGATGACGGGCATGACCCCGATCCAGCCAGGAGATAAGGCCGAAGCGGATTTCGGCACATTCGGTAAAATTCGCGCCCAGTTCACCTGAACCGTCCACCGGAAAAGCGTGGTGGAGGGGTGATCATTTTCAGCGGTTGAAATTACCAGGGAGGCGTAGTTGCCGCCGTTGCACGGCACCGATATACCTAGGATCTCGCGAATTTCTGCAGAAAGGAAACGACCATGATGTTGGCCGGCGTGAAGGTTGTCGAGATGGGCCAGAACCTGGCCGGGCCCTATGGGTCGCAAATCCTTGCTGATTTGGGAGCGGATGTGATCAAGGTAGAACGCCCGACCGGTGATGACGCCCGCGGTTGGGGCAACAAGGTCACCAACAATGCCACGACCATGTTCATGACCATGAACCGGAACAAGAAATCCGTGACCGTGGACATGAAGACTGACACAGGCCGCGCCCGCATGCGCGCGCTCCTGGCCGACGCCGACATCTTCTTACACAACATGCGTCCAGGCTCATTGAAAAAACTGGACCTCGGCCCTAAGACGGTGCGCGCCGAATGGCCGCGTCTGATCTACTGCGACATAGGAGCCTTCGGGCATATGGGCCCCCTCAAGGAACAGCCAGGATACGAGCCCCTAATGCAAGCGTACGGCGGGCTGATCAGCATCAACGGCCATCCAGATGGCCCCGTGGCCCGGATCGCCGTTTCGCTAATCGATATCGGGACCGGCATGTGGACTGCCATCGGCGCATTAGCGGCACTACATCATCGGCATGAAACCGGCGAAGGTTGCACGGTCAATACCTCGCTCTTTGAAACTGCCCTTGCCTGGGGCAATTTCCATATGGCCGAGTATCAAATCACAGGTGATGTGCCTGCACGTCAGGCCAGCGGCCATTCCGCCGTCGTTCCGTATCAAGCCTTCGAGGGCTCAGATGGCCCGTTCATGATCCTAGCCGGCAACGACCGGTTGTTTGTGAAGCTGGCCCATGCCCTGGATAGGCCGGAATGGGCCGACGATGTTCGCTATAAGACCAATGCTGATCGGGTTGACCACCGCGATGAGATTCTGGCTGCCGTCCAGACCGCTGTTGGCGATGCACCACGAGACACCTGGGTTGAGAAACTACGTGTCGCTGGAGTGCCTTCCGCGCCGATCCAGTCCATCCCCGAAGTGCTGAAGACGGATCAGACGGACGCCTTAGAGATCATGCAGAACGTACCTGAGACCAACCTGAACCTAGTCGGCATGCCCATATGTTTCGATGGCGAACGTCCGGCCATGCGCATGGCGCCTCCAGACCTGGGATCTGCGGATGACGACGTCTTCGGCGTGGATCAGAAAGGTTGAGGCCATGACATTGCTGTCCATTTCCCGCGATGGCGCGGTCCGTACCATCACTCTCAACCGCCCAGAAAAACGCAACGCGCTGAACTTTGAGATGATGCAGGCGCTCATCGACGCCTTCGCCGCCGAACCGCATTCCGACGAACGGGTCACCGTGATCCGTGCCGAAGGGAAGGCGTTTTGCGCCGGGCTCGAACTCAGTGCGGACGGCTTGCAGGACGGCGCCGAAGACATGGTTGTGCGGATGTTCGACACGGTTCAGCGCTATCCGCTGCCCGTCGTTGCGCGAGTTCACGGTCCGGCCATCGCAGGCGGTTGCGAATTAGCTCTTCACTGCGACTTCATCGTCG
>CAZNWX010000129.1:0-4390 GCA_964576415.1 uncultured Magnetovibrio sp.
AACCCAAAGTCTACACAATTTCCGCAAGCCTGCCGTTCGTCGATAGCCTGGCTTCTGGAATCCGCGCCCAGGTCGGCGACACCCCAGACGCGCTGTCCGCCGCCACGATTTTGCTGCCTACGCGCCGCGCCTGCCGGGCCTTGCGCGATGCGTTCTTGCGCAACAGCGGCGGCACGCCAGTTCTGCTGCCGCGCCTGCTGCCGCTGTGTGATTTGGATGAGGATGAGCTTCTCATCGGCGCATCGGGGCTCATGGGTACGGACGCCGGATTTGGCGGCGAGGCGGTCATGTCGATACCGCCGGCGATACCCGGAATGCGCCGCCAGCTGCTGTTGACCCGCCTGATACTGGCGCAACCGAACACCGCAACCACCCCCGACCAAGCCGCGCGCCTGGCCCATGAACTAGCCCGACTTCTTGATCAGGTGCACACCGAACGCAGTAATTTTGATCGCCTGCAGGACCTAGTCCCCGAGGACTTCGCCAGCCATTGGCAGATGACCCTGGATTTCCTCAGGGTGATCACCGACGTCTGGCCTGATCTTTTGGCTGCCGAGGGGAGCCTCGATCCGGCTGATCGCCGCAACCGGCTGTTGGAGACCCGCGCGCGGCTGTGGTCTAAAACGCCGCCCCGCGACATTGTGATCGCGGCCGGATCCACCGGTTCCATACCTGCGACGGCGGATTTGCTATCAGTGATTGCGCGCCTGCCCCGAGGCGGGGTCATCCTGCCGGGCCTCGATCTGGCGACTGAAGAAGCAATCTGGCAGCTTCTGGATCCGCCTCATCCGCAGTTCGGGATGGCGCAACTCCTTAAACAGATGGGCGTTTCACGCGAAGAGGTCGCGCATTGGCCAAGCCTCAGCGCCAAACCGGCCAACAGCCGCGAGCAATTGGTCAACGCGGCCCTCACGCCGGCATCCACCCCACCATCAGCGCCAAGTTCCCTCTCCCTTGATGATGCGCTGGACGGCATTCATCGGATCGATTGCCCCGGCCCCCGCGAGGAAGCGACGGCGATCGCCCTGACCATGCGCGAGGCTTTAGAAACCCCAGGCCGTACGGCCGCCCTGGTCACACCGGATCGGAGCTTGGCACGTCGGGTCACGGCCGAGCTGAAGCGATGGCGAATTGACGTCGATGATTCTGCCGGCCTTCCATTGGCTCAGACACCAACGGGGGCGTTCTTGCGTCTGACCGCCGATGCCGTAACCGAAGACCTGGCGCCCATCGCCGTGCTCGCCCTATTGAAACACCCTCTCGCCGCCGCCGGCTATGCGCCGGACATGCTGCGGCGCCTGGCGCGTTGGCTGGAGACATCGATCCTGCGCGGGCCCCGGCCGAGCCCCGGTATTGCCGGCCTCCTCGACGCCTTGCCCGAAGGAGAGCTAGATCTCAAAGTCTTCGTCGAACGCCTTTCCGAGGCCCTGAATCCTATGTTGGCAATTCCTCCAGATGAGGAACTTTCGCTCGCCGCAATGACGCGTCACCTTGTTCATTGCGCGGAAGCCTTGGCCACCACCGACAGAATATCTGGACGCGAACGCTTGTGGGCCGGCGATGCCGGTGAACAGGCGGCTAGGTTCATCGCCGAGATTCTTGAATGGGGCGACGCCGTGGACGTACCGCTGCCCCGCTTCGCGGCATTCTTCGAAACGCTTATGGGCGGGCGCGTGGTGCGGGCGCGCCACGGTGCCCATCCCCGTCTTGCCATCTGGGGACCTTTGGAGGCGCGGTTGCAAAGTGCTGACCTGTTAATCCTTGGTGGCCTTAACGAAGGCACCTGGCCGGCAGAAACCCCGGCCAGCCCCTGGATGAGTCGCCCTATGACGGCGGAATTAGGCCTCCCCCTTCCGGAACGCCGGGTCGGTCTATCTGCCCATGATTTCGTCCAGGGCCTGAATGCCCGTGCGGTCATGTTGACCCGCGCGGAACGGGTCGATGGGGCGCCAACCGTGCCTTGTCGATGGCTGCGGCGCATCGACAATCTGCTGGCCCGGCTCGGGTGGACAGCCGGTTTGGCGCGATCGACGCCATGGCTGGGCTGGGTGGATGCCGTGGATCGGCCCGCGGCCACGGTAAACGTCACTGCACCGCGGCCCACCCCGCCTGCGGAAGCGCGCCCCACACAACTTTCCGTCACCCAGGTGGAGAGCCTCATTCGAGACCCCTATGCGATCTATGCCAGGCATATCCTAGGACTCCGGCCGTTGGACCCCATCGACGCCGATCCGGGTGCCGCCGATCGGGGCACGATCATACACGGCGTATTGGATGAATTCATTACGGCCCATCCAAAAAATCTGCCGCCCAACGCTGAGCAAGCCTTGCTGGATATCGGCCGCCAGCATTTCGACGCTCATATGGCTCGGCCGGGCATACGAGCTTTCTGGTGGCCACGGTTTCAGCGCATCGCTGCGTGGTTCATTGATAACGAACGCCGGCGCCGAGATGCCGGCTGGCGCACGGTTGCCACCGAAGCGGACGGCGTACGCATCTTCGACGGCCTGCAAACGTCGTTCACCCTTAAGGCACGGGCCGACCGGATTGATGCTCGGCCGGACGTGGGCCTCGCCATCATCGACTACAAGACCGGCCAACCACCGACGGACAAACAGGTGGCGGCGGGCCTGACGCCACAGTTGCCGTTGGAGGCCGCCATCGTCAACGCCGGCGGCTTCGCGGTCGCACGAGGTTACACGGTCGCCAACTTGACCTATATGCGCCTGTCCGGAGGACGCTATCCGGGCCAGGAACGCGTCGTCAAGCTGGACCTGGAAACCACGGTGGCTGACGCTGTAAACGGCCTGACCCGCCTGATCCACAAGTACGAGGACCCGAATACGCCTTACTTGTCACAGCCCCGTCCGATGTTCGCGGGCCGGTTTGGCGACTACGATCATCTGGCGCGTCTCCGGGAATGGTACGGGCGGAGAGGTAAGTCATGAGCACCGCGCCACAAGCAGCCACGGGAACGGGCGCCCAAGTCCTCGCCGCCGATCCGGGACAATCCGTATGGGTGTCGGCCAACGCTGGCACGGGCAAGACACGCGTCCTGATCGACCGGATCACCCGCCTTCTGCTAGCCGGGACCCGGCCAGAACGGATTCTTTGCCTAACTTTCACCAAGGCCGCCGCCGCCGAGATGGCGAACCGCCTGAACGATCGCCTGGGCGATTGGGCCGCCTCAGAGGCCGGCTTGCTGGATGATAAGTTGCGAGCCCTCCTGGACCGGCCGGCCACGGACGATGAGCGAACCCGCGCGCGCCGCCTGTTCGCCGAAACCATGGACGCGCCCGACGGACTGAAGATCCGAACCATCCACGCATTTTGTGAATCCTTGTTGGGACGGTTCCCCCTTGAGGCGAACGTGGTGCCGAACTTCCAGGTCATCGACGAACGCCACGCGGCTGAACTACGACTGGAAACACGTGATGCGCTCCTGCGTCGGTCGCTCAGGCGGGACTCGGCAGTTTTGGCCCGCGCCATGGTTCACTTGGCCGGTCTGGTAGATGAAAATGGGTTCGCCGACGCCATGGCGGAAATGGATGCCGCGCGGGGCCGCCTGGGCGCCTTAATTGCTAGGCACGGTAGCCTGGATGCGGTCATCGCCGCTGGACGCCGGGCCGTGGGATTAAGGCCGGAAGAGACCGAACGCGACGTGATTGCCGCCGCTGTTTGCGACGACGCCTTCAACGCCACCGCCCTGACGGCCGCCTGCGGGACGTTAGCGGAAGGATCACCGAAGGATCAGGAACGGGCCCGCCTGCTCACGGCATGGCTTGCCGCCGATCCTTCCGCCCGCGCGACGCTGTTAATTGATCAATACCTGCCGGTATTCCTGACCCAGAAACGCGCGCCGCGCGCCGCCAAGGGTCTCATCACCAAGAAACAGGCCGACGCCAACCCGTCTACGCTGGATGCCCTTTTGGTCGAACAGGCCCGGATTTACGGTGTCAGCGAGACCCTAAAAACGGTTGCAATCGCTGACAACACGGCCGCGGTGCTGGCCATTGGCCATGCGCTATTGGAATCTTATGACCGGCTTAAGAGCATTCGCGGCCTTCTCGACTACGATGACTTGATCACCAAGGCTGCCGCCCTGCTCTCCAACAAAGGCGGTGTCTCCTGGGTGCATTACAAGTTGGACGGCGGCATCGACCACATACTGGTAGACGAAGCCCAGGACACTAGCCCGGCCCAATGGCGGGTCATCGCTCAGTTGGCTGGTGACTTCTTTGCGGGATCGAGCCGCATGGATCCGGAGTCCGGAGCTCCGAGCCGCACGGTATTCGCGGTGGGTGACGAGAAGCAATCGATCTATTCCTTCCAGGGCGCCGACCCGGCCCGTTTCGGGATCATGGGTGAACAGTTCGCCGCGCTGGTTACC